>NZ_JBEOXE010000022.1:0-118362 GCF_040296485.1 Streptomyces sp. NPDC002138
GAGCACCTGAGCCCCCCCCTCTACCTCCCCGACCCCGCCCGCCGCGTACCCGGCCCCCGCCCCCCCCCCCGCGGGACGGACCGCCGGGCCCCGGCACGTCCGGCCTGGCTACGCTGGACCCGCGCGGCGCAGTGCCCGCCCCGAGCGTGATCCACCCGAGGAGCCCCCAGTGAGAACCGCCGTCGTCATCGGAACCGGACTGATCGGCACCTCCGCGGCCCTCGCCCTCACCGCCCGCGGGATCACCGTCCACCTCACCGACCACGATCCGGCCCAGGCCCGTACGGCCGCCTCCTTCGGGGCCGGTACGGACGAGCCCGCCGAGGGCAGGGTCGACCTCGTGATCGTCGCCGTACCGCCCGCGCACGTGGCCGCGACCCTGGCCGACGCGATCCGGCGCGGCCTGGGCCGGGCCTACGTGGACGTGGCGAGCGTCAAGGGCGGGCCGCGGCGCGAGCTGGAGGCCCTGGGCGCGGACCTCACGGCGTACATCGGCACGCACCCCATGGCCGGCAAGGAGCGCTCCGGACCGCTCGCCGGTACGGCCGACCTGTTCGAGGGGCGGCCCTGGGTGCTGACCCCGACCCGCGACACCGACCACGAGGTGCTGAACCTGGCGCTGGAGCTGGTCGCGCTGTGCCGGGCCGTGCCCGTCGTGATGGACGCCGACGCGCACGACCGGGCGGTCGCGCTGGTCTCGCACACTCCGCAGCTCGTCTCCAGCATGGTCGCGGCCCGGCTGGAGGAGGCCGACGAGAGCGCCGTACGGCTGTGCGGGCAGGGCATCCGCGACGTCACCCGGATCGCCGCCTCCGATCCGCGGATGTGGGTGGAGATCCTCTCCGCCAACCCCGGTCCGGTCGCCGACGTGCTCACCGGGATCGCCGCCGACCTGGAGGAGACCGTGCAGGCACTGCGCGGCCTGCAGTCGGCGGACGAGGAGAAGCGGCGCGGCGGCGCGGACGGCATCGAGGACGTGCTGCGGCGCGGGAACGCGGGCCGGGTGCGGGTGCCGGGCAAGCACGGCTCCGCGCCGACCGTGTACGAGACCGTGACCGTGCTGATCAGCGACCAGCCGGGCGAGCTGGCCCGCATCTTCGCGGACGCCGGGCGGGCCGGGGTCAACATCGAGGACGTACGCATCGAGCACGCCAACGGGCAGCAGGCGGGTCTGGTCCAGCTCAGCGTGGAGCCCAGGGCCGCCGCGGGCCTCACCGCGGAGCTGCGGGAGCGGGGCTGGGCCCTGCGCCAGTAGGCCTCCCGGCCGGGTCGCGGCGGCCCTCCCGGCGGCCCTCCCGGTGGCCCCCGCACCGACCGGCGTCAGGGGCCCCGGCGAGTCGGTAACCTTAAGGAGGGGCGTTTTCGCGCGCCCGGACACGTACGCGCAACCAGGAAGGTGCTCGCCCCGTGGAAACCGCCGCTCAGTCCGCCGTGATCGTCGCCATCGACGGTCCGTCCGGCACGGGCAAGTCCAGCACTTCCAAGGCCGTCGCCGCCAAGCTCGGGCTGCGGTACCTGGACACCGGTGCGCAGTACCGGGCCATCACCTGGTGGATGATCACCAACGGGATCGACCTCGACGACCCGCAGGCCATCGCGCTCGCGGCGGGCAAGCCCGTCATCGTCTCCGGTACGGACCCCACCGCGCCCACCATCAGCGTGGACGGCCTCGACGCCGCCGGGCCGATCCGCACCCAGGAGGTCACCTCCAAGGTCAGCGCGGTCAGCGCGGTCCCCGAGGTGCGCACCCTGATCACCGGCCTGCAGCGCGCCATCGCCGCCGAAGCGGCCGACGAGGCCGACGGCATCGTCGTCGAGGGCCGGGACATCGGCACCACCGTCCTGCCCGACGCCGACCTCAAGGTCTTCCTCACCGCTTCGGCCGAGGCGCGCGCCGCCCGCCGCAGCGGCGAGCTGAAGGGCGCGCAGGCCCAGGACCTCGCGGCCACGAAGGCGGCGCTGATCAAGCGCGACGCGGCCGACTCCGGCCGCAAGACCTCCCCGCTGGCCAAGGCCGGGGACGCCGTCGAGGTCGACACCACGGATCTCACCCTCGACCAGGTCATCGAGTGCGTCGTGACCCTCGTGGAGGACAAGAGGGCGGGCGGCCAGTGAGCGAAACGCCCTCCCTCAAGGGTGCGGCGGTCGGCCGGCGGATCGGGATCGGGCTCATGTACGGGCTCTGGAGGCCCCGGGTGCTCGGCGCGTGGAAGGTACCGGCCTCCGGGCCGCTCATCCTGGCCGTCAACCACTCCCACAACGTCGACGGACCCATGGTCATGGGCACCGCGCCGCGGCCCGTGCACTTCCTGATCAAGCAGGAAGCGTTCATCGGCCCGCTCGGTCCCTTCCTGGACGGCATCGGACAGGTCAAGGTCGACCGCTCCGGCACCGACCGGACGGCCGTCACCCGCGCCCTGGGCGTCCTCGACGACGGCGGAGTGCTCGGAATCTTCCCCGAGGGCACCCGCGGCGAGGGCGATTTCGCCTCGCTGCGCGCGGGCCTCGCCTACTTCGCGGTCCGCGCCGGAGCGCCCATAGTGCCCGTCGCGGTGCTCGGCAGCACCGAGAGCCGTGGCAGGCTGGTCAAGGGACTGCCGCCCTTCCGCGGCCGTGTCGACGTCGTCTTCGGCGACGCCTTCGACGCGGGCGACGGCAGTGGCCGCCGGACCCGCACGGCGCTCGACGAGGCCACCGTACGCATCCAGGACCGGCTGACCCGCCACCTGGCCGACGCCAAGCGGCTGACCGGCCGCTAGGCGAGACTTGAACTCAGTAGTGGATCCGCACGCTGCGGGTGCCACCGATCACCACGAACGACGAGGAACGGACTTCATGAACGACCAGCACGACCACGGAGCACTCGGAGATGCCGAGTACGCGGAGTTCATGGAGCTCGCCGCGGAAGAAGGCTTCGACATCGAGGACGTCGAAGGCGCGATCGAGGAGGCGGGCGCCGGCCCGCTCCCCGTCCTCGCCGTCGTCGGCCGCCCGAATGTCGGCAAGTCGACCCTGGTGAACCGCATCATCGGCCGCCGCGAAGCGGTGGTCGAGGACAAGCCGGGCGTCACCCGCGACCGCGTCTCGTACGACGCCGAATGGGCCGGCCGCCGGTTCAAGGTGATGGACACCGGTGGCTGGGAGCAGGACGTCCTCGGCATCGACGCGTCCGTCGCCGCCCAGGCCGAGTACGCGATCGAGACCGCCGACGCGGTCGTCTTCGTCGTGGACGCCAAGGTCGGTGCCACCGACACCGACGAGGCCGTCGTGCGGCTGCTGCGCAAGGCGGGCAAGCCCGTCGTGCTCTGCGCCAACAAGGTGGACGGCCAGAGCGGCGAAGCCGACGCGTCCTCGCTGTGGTCGCTCGGCCTCGGCATGCCGCACCCGGTCTCCTCGCTGCACGGCCGCGGTACGGGCGACATGCTCGACGCGGTCCTGGAGGCGCTGCCCGAGGCCCCGCCGCAGACCTTCGGCGCCGCGGCCCCCGGCGGCCCGCGCCGGATCGCGCTCATCGGCCGCCCGAACGTCGGCAAGTCCTCGCTCCTGAACAAGGTCGCGAAGGAGGACCGGGTCGTCGTCAACGAGCTGGCCGGCACCACCCGCGACCCGGTCGACGAGCTGATCGTCCTCGGCGGCATCACCTGGAAGTTCGTGGACACCGCGGGCATCCGCAAGAAGGTCCACCTCCAGCAGGGCGCCGACTACTACGCCTCCCTGCGCACGGCGGCCGCCGTGGAGAAGGCGGAGGTCGCGGTCATCCTGATCGACACCACCGAGAACATCAGCGTCCAGGACCAGCGGATCATCACCATGGCCGTCGAGGCCGGGCGCGCCATCGTCATCGCCTACAACAAGTGGGACGAGCTGGACGAGGAGCGCCGCTACTACCTCGAGCGCGAGATCGAGACCGAGATGCAGCAGGTGGCCTGGGCCCCCCGCGTCAACGTCTCCGCCCTCACCGGCCGCCACATGGACAAGCTGGTCCCGGCGATCGAGACCGCCCTCGCGGGCTGGGAGACGCGCGTCCCGACGGGCCGGCTGAACGCCTTCCTCGGCGAGATCGTCGCCTCCCACCCGCACCCGGTGCGCGGCGGCAAGCAGCCCCGCATCCTGTTCGGCACCCAGGCGGGCACCAAGCCGCCGCGGTTCGTCCTCTTCGCCTCCGGCTTCCTCGAGCACGGCTACCGGCGCTTCATCGAGCGCCGGCTGCGCGAGGAGTTCGGCTTCGAGGGCACCCCGATCCACATCTCCGTGCGGGTGCGCGAGAAGCGCGGCTTCAACAAGAGCAAGGGCAAGAGCTGACCGGAAGGTCCGCCGGGGGTCAGTAGCCCCGGCGCGGAGCGGGCGGCAGGGCCGCCGGGATGTGCTGCATCCCGGTCTGGTGCTGCCGCCCGTTGGCGTATCCGGGGACGCTGCCCGCCGTCGCGTAGCCCTGGGCGCCCTGGGCGGCGTAGGACGGCTGGGGGACGTACGCGGGCTGGGGGGCGTACGAGGGCTGCCACGGGTCGGTCTGCCACGCGGAGCCGTTCCAGCCGCTGGTGCTGGTCTGGCCGCTGCTGTACGAGCCGGGGTAGCCGGTGGTGGCCAGCGCGGCGCCGTGCCCGGTGGAGCCGGCCCCGAAGGCCGTGAACCCGAGGTCCTCCTCGCCGCTGCGGTCGCCCGGCAGGGCCCGGAAGGAGCGCAGGTACTCCGAGTACAGGGCGTCGAAGATCGGGGTGGGCGAGACGGTGTGCGGCGCGGCGTGCGCCCCCTCCCGTGTCCATGCGGGGCGCATCGGGGGGATGGGGCTCGAATGGGACGGGGCGCGGGGGGGATCGTATGAATGCACGTATCTGCCAACGAAACCGGCGCCCTGCGGATGCGGGGCGCCGGGGAGAAATCGCAGATCGCCGGGGGTGTGCGGGACGGACCGCGCACCCCCGGCGCACGCCGCCGCGCGGTCCCGGCCCGGACGGGGCCGGGACCGGACGACGGCAGTCCGGTGGGGGTGGGGCGGGGCTCAGGTGCCCGCGAGCGGCATCGAGGCCGCCACGAGCTTGCCGCCGGCCGCCGCCTTGTCGAGCGCGTCGCGCAGCAGGTCCTCGCGGGGCTGCTGGCCGATGGAGCCGACGGGGGCGGCGTAGACGAGGACGCGCTGGGTCTTGTTGACGGCGTTGCGCCAGCCGTCGGTGACGGAGAGCGCCTTGTGGGCCTGCCACCAGGAGGTGGGGGCGCCGCCGTCGATTCCGGGCTGGAGCACGGCGTGCAGCAGGCCCGCGGCGAGCAGCACCGACCAGCCGCTCAGCTGCGAGGGCAGGGTGGAGGTGTCGGTGACCGGGATGAAGCCCTGCTCGATGAGGAGCGGCAGGAAGTCGTCGCCGGGGCCGTCGGTGCCGGGGCGGGCGATCGGCGCGGTCGGCTCGACGACCAGGGCCGGGTGCAGCTCGCCGCCGATCAGGACCAGCCCGCTGGTGATGCCGAGCACGGCCTGGCCGCCCGGTACGGACTGGGGGACCTCCGGGTCGGCGAAGGTGTCCGCGGACCCCTCGGCGGCCGGGTCGGTGCCGGTGATGCTGCGGACGGCGCCCTGGAGCTGGGCCTCCGAGACGTTGACCACCTGGGAGGGGATGCACAGGGCGTGCGCGAAGGCGAGGACGGCCGTCTCCTCGCCGACGAAGAGCACGGTGCTGGTCTGCTCGCGCTCCGAGTCTCCCGGGGTGCGGCACGAGGTGCAGTCGTAACTGCTCGGGGCCTGGTCACCGGCGAGCAGCCGGTTGGCTTCTTCGTCGCCGATCTCGGCGCGTACGTCATCACTGACCTCGAGCATGCGCGGCACGGAGTGACTCCTCGGACTACGACGGACCGGAGGGCCGTTCCGTCTCGGCGTGCGGGGCCGGGCGGTTCCCGGCTCGCCGGGATCAACGGGGGAGCGGTGGCCGGGGTCACGCCGGATGAGGGAACGGAATCGAACCTGACCCCCGGACGAGTGAATGGACTGACCGCGGCTTTGTATTCGTGCCAACTCTTTTTCATTTGTGGTCAGTTGGCGGCGTGGAATGCACGCTTCGGCGGGGTCGGCGGATCGGCCTTCCGGGTGGCGGCCGGGAGTGCGCCGCGTGGCGGGGCGGGGCGGGCCGCCGGGGTGCGTAGCGTGACGCGATGCCCACACTCCGGATCCGGGCGGCCGTGCTGGTGGCTGCCGCGCTGGTGTTCGTACCGTCGGTGGCGTCGCGCGGTTACGCCTCGGCCCCGCCACCGCCCGCGCCCGGGCCCGCCGGGGCCTCGGCCGTCGGCGCGCCGGGGGTGATCGGCACCGGGCCGGGGGACTGCGGGCCGGGTGGTCAGTGGCCGTGGGACTGCGTCGCGGACTGCGAGAGCGGGGGGCGCTGGAACGTCAACACCGGCAACGGCTTCTACGGCGGGCTGCAGTTCTGGCAGCCGACGTGGGAGGAGCACGGGGGCCTCGGCTACGCGCCGCGCGCGGACCTGGCGGTGCGGGACCAGCAGATCCGGGTGGCGGAGGACGTCCTGGGGACGCAGGGGTGGGAGGCGTGGCCGGTCTGCGCGAAGCGGTACGGGCTGGCGGGGCGGATGCATGTGGTGCGGGGCGGGGACACGCTGGACTCGGTCGCGCGGAGGCATCGGGTGCGGGGTGGGTGGCGGGCGCTGTACGAGGCGAACCGCGCCCTGCTCGGCCCCGACCCCTCCACCCTCCCGGTGGGCACCCTCCTCACCCTCCCGCCCCCGGCCCCTGCCCCGGCCCCGAGCGTGGTCCCAGCCCCAGCCCCAGCCCCAGCCCCAGCCCCAGCCCCAGCCCCTGCCCCGGTCCCGGCTCCGGCGCCGAGCGCGGTCCCGGCGGTGCCGCGGGTGCCTGCACGCTGACCCCTCGGCCGCCGGGTGGGCGGAGCTCGCCTCCGGCGGCGCCTCAAACGCCGGCGGGGCTGGGGGTGGTGCGGCTGCGGGCGGGCACGTCAGCCTGCCCGGCGTTTGAGGGCCCGCCGGAGGCGAGCTCGGCCTGGGCCGGCGATTGGGGGCCTGCCGGAGGCGAGCTCGGCCTGGCTGGGGATTCGTACCCGGGGGCGGTCGACTGCCCGGCCGGGGAGAAAAGGTGAGGGGGCGTCGCATCGGGGCGGCGGGGAATTGCCGGGTTTCGGGCGGGAATTGGAATGAGAGCCCGCGGCGGGCGTCTCGCGGGCCCGTAAACAATTGCCCGGCGGAACTCGGCGGCCGGAACGACTGTCGGCAATCCGTGACACAAGCGTGACCCGGTTTGGACGAACACCCGGGCGTACGGCTGACGCACGACTGCCGCGGTCCGGACGATGGTCCGGCTCGCGGCAGTCGGGTCGAGCGCCTGTGGAGCGGGTGCGGCGGGCGGAGGCTGTGCGTACCGTCCCCCGCCCGAGCGCGGCCTCAGCCGCCCGTCACCGGGCGGGTCGCCGGATTGCGCCCGCCGCGGTCACGCTCGTTGTGCGGCGGCCGACGGCTGCCGACCGGCGTGACCGGCGTCCGCTCCGAGCGGATGATGTGCGGCCGGGCGGCCACGTGCGGCGCGGCCGTCCGGGCGGCCGTGACCGTGGCGGTGCCGTGCCCGGCCGCGCCAGCGGCAGCGGCACCCGCGGCCACCGGAGCCGGCTCCTCGCCCACGACGACGGCCTCGGCCGCACGCTGGGCGAACACCTTGGCGTGGGCGGACAGCGGCGCGACGGACACGGGCACGGCGCCCCGACCGCTCTCCCGGCGCAGCCGCCAGGCGACGCGCTGCTCCATGATGAAGGCCTCGGCCCGCGCGATGAACGGCTCGAACCACGGCAGGGCGAGCAGCACCAGCAGCCCGGCGGCCCAGCCGAGCAGCACATCGCTGACCCAGTGCGTACCGAGGTAGACGGTGGTGGCGCCGACGCTGAGCGCGACGATCGCGGAAGCCGTCGACAGCACCCGCCGGGTGACTCCGGTGGAGGCCAGGTAGGCCAGGATCCCCCAGGTCACGACGGCGTTGGCGGTGTGGCCGGAAGGAAATATATCGCCGCCGCCGAACATCTCGGCGGAGCCGATCTGCGTCGCGTAGTGCGGGCCGAGGCGGCCGAGACCGAGCTTCACGGAGCCCACGGTCACGTTGAGCGCGAGCAGCGCCACGCCGAGGGTGATCAGCGGGCGCAGGGTGTGCTGGCGCCAGCAGCGCCAGCCGAGCCACGCCATCACCATCATCGAGGTGGGGCCGCGCTGGCCCAGCACCACGAGGTAGTCGAGGAAGGCGTGCACCTGCGGCCACTGCTCGTACGGCCGGAAGAACATGAGCTGCCAGTCGAGCCGCACCAGCCACGAAGTGGTCAGTACCCCGATCACGATCGCCAGGTAGAACACGAGCGTCGCGCCGAAGAGCACGACACGGTGCCGGCTCATCTGCGGCACTTGCAGATGAGCCGGTCGTTCGGGTTCCCGGTCGAGGCGGGCGAAGACCCGCTCCAGACGGGTGAAAATTTGGTCGGTACGCACCCAATCGACGTTACCGCGCGCCGATGGGCCGCCCGGTCGAATCCCGGGCTTTGTGATGACCATGTGATGTGGAGTTGGTCTCGTTCGGGTCTTTATTTCCCGGAATCCGGCAATGTCCGCTGGTTTGGCTGCCGAGGCGTGGTCCACATGTGTCCTGAATACGGTGACACGTTTATCGGGGCTTTATGGGTGCGGGTTGAATTCTTTTGCACAAACATGGTTCGGAATTCCCCCTTCCGTTACGGCTCCCTCGTTATGGCCGCCGCCCCGCTACGGAGGCCCCGATCCGTTCAGCCACCAGGCGCCGTAGACCGCCGAAGCGAGGGCCAGCGCCCCCAGCCCCGCCGCCGCCCGGCCGCTGCGCCGGCGGGCCAGGGCCACCGCCACCGGCAGCAGCAGGGGGAAGGCGGGCAGCAGCAGCCGCGGCTTCGACCCGAAGTACCCGGAGGCACACAGTGCCAGGGCCACCACGATCCCGCCGTAGACCAGCAGCGCCAAGGGCTGCCGCTGCCGTACGCACAGCACGCACAGCCACAGCACCAGCGCGACCCCCGCGATCAGCCCCAGCCCGGCCAGGACCCCGGGCAGCGCGGCCGAGCCCAGCCGGCCCGCGACGAACCGGGCGAAGGCCCAGCCCCCGTCGAAGCCGTTGCCCCAGCCGGCCTGCACGTCCAGGTACCCGAAGAGCCCGCCCCCCGTGCGCGCGCCGACCCACAGGACGTACGCCGCCGCCCCCAGCGGGGCCAGCGCCACCCCGGCCGCCGTCCGCCACGAGCGCTCACCGCGCCGCCAGGCCGCCGCGGCCGCCACCCAGACCGCCGCGACCACCGCGGCACCGACCGGCCGGGTCAGCCCGGCCGCCGCGGCCAGCGCGCCCGCCCACAGCCAGTGGCCGCGCAGCACCCCGTACAGCGCCCACGCCGCCAGCGCCGTGAAGAGGGCCTCGCTGTACGCCATGGACTGCACGATCCCGACCGGCAGCGCGGCCCAGAGCGCCACGGCCAGGACCCCGGCCCGGCGCCCGTACAGCAGGTCCGCGACCGCGAAGATCCCCCAGGCCGCGGCCAGGGACGCGGTCCACGCCACCACCAGGCCCGCGTCCCCGTACGCCAGCCCGGTCGGCGCCGCCACCGCCCGCTCCAGCCACGGCAGCAGCGGGAAGAAGGCCAGGTTCGAGTGGACGTCGCCGTTCGCGGCCACCACCTCGTACCCGTACCCCCCGGCCGCGACCCGCGCGTACCAGAGGGAGTCCCAGCGGGCGGAGAGCAGCGTGTGCGCGCTGCTGCCCGCCGCCCGTCCCCACGCCCACAGCGCGACCAGCCCGAGCGCCCGGACCGCGGCGAAGGCGGCGAGGGCGGGCGCGGCCCGGCGCAGGGCGGGGCTCGGGAAGCGGCGCAGGGCGGGACCCGGGAAGCGGCGGGGAGGCCGGTTCCCGGGGTACGGCGGGGCGGGCGGGGCGGGCGGGGCGTGGTCGTTCACAGGGTCGATTATCCGGGGCCGGTCGGGGGGATACGGCCCTTGACCAGGCTGGGCGCCCCGCCGGGACGGACCGGGGCGGCCGCCGGGCGAGGACGTACGCCGCCGTGCGAACGTGACCGGGATGAGAGCTTGGCCACGTCGGCGGTGGCTCGAACTCGCGTACGCTGTCCGTTCACTCGCGCGTCGATGCCGGACCCCGTGGGACGCCGCCACCCGCGGCCGTCGGACGCTGGTCCGCCGAGGCGAGGAGCTCACCTGGGAGGTAGATGCATGTCGGGGACGAACACCCTCCGGCAGCGGCTCGGCGCGCTCTCGGGCGGCGCCAACCGCTGGGCCGTACTGGCCGTCCTCTGCGTCAGCCTGCTCCTCGTCGCGCTCGACGCGACGATCCTGCACGTCGCCGTCCCCTCGGTGACCGAGGACCTGCGCCCCGGCTCGATCGAACTGCTCTGGATCGTCGACGCCTACCCCCTGGTCTGCGCCTCGCTGCTGATCCTCTTCGGCACCCTCGGTGACCGGGTCGGCCGTCGCCGGATCCTGCTGCTCGGCTACGGGCTCTTCGGCATCGCCTCCGCGATAGCCGCCCTCGCGGACCACGCGCAGCTGCTCATCGCCGCCCGCGCGCTGCTCGGCGTCGGCGGTGCGATGATCATGCCCGCCACCCTGTCGATCCTGCGCACGGTCTTCCCCGACCGGCGCGAGCGGGCCCTGGCGATCGGCATATGGACCGCGGTCGCCGCCGTCGGCGCGGCCAGTGGCCCGGTCATCGGCGGCTTCCTCGTCCAGCACTTCTGGTGGGGTTCCGTCTTCCTGATCAACATCCCGCTGATGGCGCTGATCCTGCCGCTGGGGCGGTGGCTGCTGCCCGAGTCCGAAGGGGCGAACGACGGGCCCTGGGACGTACTCGGCGCGCTGATGGCCGCCGGGGGCGTGCTCGGGTCGGTGCTCGGGATCAAGCGCGCGGGCGCCGACCGGACCCTGCTCGAGGCCGGGGCGGTGGTGCCGCTGCTGATCGGGGCGGCGCTGCTGGTGCTCTTCGTACGCCGTCAGAAGCGGCGCAGGTACCCCCTCGTCGACATCGGTCTCTTCTCCCGGGTCGCCTTCTCCACCTCCGTGGGCTGCATCGTGCTCGCCATGCTGGCGCTGGTCGGGCTGGAGCTGATCGCCGTCCAGTACCTCCAGCTGGTGCTGCACCTGACCCCGCTGGAGACCGGTCTGCGGCTGCTGCCGCTCACCTTCGCGGCGATGGCGGCGGGGGCCACCGGCTCGTACACCCTCCAGCGGGTCGGGCCGCGCGCGATGGTCTCGCTGGGGTTCACGCTCACCGCCTGCGCCGTGCTGCTGCTGACGCTGATGGGCGTCGACGACCGGCCCTGGCTGCTCACCGGCGGCTTCGTGGTGCTCGGCTTCGGGCTGCAGACGACGCTCTTCGCCGCGTACGAGTCCATGCTGAGCGAGGCTCCGGCCGGCAAGGCGGGGGGTGCGGCGGCGATCGGCGAGACGTCCTACCAGCTGGGGGCGGGGATGGGCATCGCGCTGCTCGGCAGTGTCATGAACGCCGCCTACATTCCCGGGTTGCGGGAGGTGCCGGGGGTTTCGGCGGCGGATTCCGGGCGGGCGGCGAATTCGCTCGGGGAGGCCTATCAGATCGCGCGGAGCCTTGGCGGTCCCGCGGGGGAGTCGCTCTACTCCGCCGCGCGGCACTCCTTCGTGCACGGGCTGCACGTGACGCTGGGGGTGAGTGCGGTGCTCCTGTTCGCCGGGGCGGCGATGGCCCTGAGGCTCCCGCGCGACATGGCCCCGTCGGAGCCGGCCGAGGAAGCCCCCTGGCTCCCGCACCAGACTCCCCCCGCTCCCGACCCGTCCCCGAGCGCCGCCTCCCACCACGCATCCTGACCCCGCCCGAGCGCATCCACGCCTGCCCCGGGCCCGGTGGCTTGACCCCGGCCCTGGGTCCGGTGGCTTGACCCTGGCCCTGGGTCCGGTGGCTTGACCCTGGCCCCGGGTCCGGTGGCCTGACCCTGGCCCCGGGTCCGGTGGCCTGATCCTGGCCCGGCCCCGGCCCCGGTGGCCTGACCCCGACCTCGTGCCCGGCGGCCTTCCCGTCGCCAGGGGCCGGGTTCCGCTGCGCGGGGCCTGCCCCTCCCCACCCTTCCCCCGTTCCCCGAGGCTCCGCCCCGGCCCCCGCGCCTCAAACGCCGGCGGGGCTGGGGGTGGTGGCCCCGCGCCTCAAACGCCGGCGAGGCTGGGAGGGCCCTGCGCCTCAAGCGCTGGCGGGGCTGGGGGTGGTCCTGCGTGGCAAGCGCTGGCGGGGCTGGGGCGGCCCCGGGGCCCGGCGCCTCAAACGCCGGCGGGGCTGGAAGGGGGTAGCGACCCGCCGTGTGCCGCCGCGGCCGACCGTAGCTGTCACTGACTGCCGACCAGTCCCGCCCGGTGCCTCGGGGGCGGCTACTCCAGCCCGTCCGGCGTTTGAGGACGCCACCCCAGCCCGTCCGGCGTTTGAGGACGTCGGTCCAGCCCGTTACCCCGGGCCGCCGCACCGCCGCACCGCCGGAGGTGGGGGGTGGACCGCAGGGCCCCGTGGGGACAAACTTGCGGCGCTAGGTTTCGTCTCAGGTCCGCCGGGAGGCCCTCCGTGTCCGCGTCGAAAACGCCCTTCGTCCCCACCGACCCCCTCGGGCTCGACGAGCTGCTCAGCCCCGAGGACCTCGCGGTGCGCGACACCGTCCGGGACTGGGCCGCCGACCGCGTGCTGCCCCACATCGCCGACTGGTACGAGAACGGCGAGCTGCCCGGGATCCGGGAGCTGGCCCGGGAACTCGGCGCGATCGGGGCGCTCGGGATGTCCCTGACCGGGTACGGCTGCGCGGGCGCCAGCGCCGTCCAGTACGGGCTGGCCTGCCTCGAGCTGGAGGCCGCCGACTCCGGGATCCGCTCGCTGGTCTCCGTACAGGGCTCGCTCGCCATGTACGCGATCTGGAAGTACGGCTCCGAGGAGCAGAAGCAGCGCTGGCTGCCCGGCATGGCCGCCGGTGAGCTCATCGGCTGCTTCGGGCTGACCGAGCCCGACGTCGGCTCCGACCCCGGCGCCATGCGCACCCACGCCAAGCGCGACGGCACCGACTGGGTGCTGAACGGCCGCAAGATGTGGATCACGAACGGCTCGGTGGCCGCCGTCGCCGTCGTCTGGGCGCAGACCGACGACGGGATCCGCGGCTTCGCGGTGCCCACCGACAGCGCCGGATTCTCCGCTCCCGAGATCAAGCACAAGTGGTCGCTGCGCGCCTCGGTCACCAGCGAGCTGGTCCTGGACGACGTACGGCTGCCCGCGGACGCGGTGCTGCCGGGCGTCACCGGGCTCAAGGGACCGCTGGGCTGCCTCAGCCACGCGCGGTACGGGATCGTCTGGGGCTCCATGGGCGCGGCGCGCGCCAGCTTCGAGTCCGCGCTCGGCTACGCGAAGACGCGCGAGCAGTTCGGGAGGCCGATCGGCGGCTTCCAGCTCACGCAGGCCAAGCTCGCGGACATGGCCCTGGAACTGCACAAGGGCATCCTGCTCGCCCACCACCTGGGCCGCCGCATGGACGCGGGCACCCTGCGGCCGGAGCAGATCAGCTTCGGCAAGCTCAACAACGTCCGCGAGGCGATCGAGATCTGCCGCACCGCGCGGACCATCCTCGGCGCGAACGGGATCTCCCTCGAGTACCCCGTCATGCGGCACGCCACCAACCTGGAGTCGGTCCTCACCTACGAGGGGACCGTCGAGATGCACCAGTTGGTCCTGGGCAAGGCACTCACCGGGCTCGACGCCTTCCGGTGAGCGCCCTGCTCAGCTCTGGTTGAAGAAGTCGCGCGTGCGTCCGCCGGGCTCGCCGCTGACGATCTGGGTGTCGGCCGGGGTCAGCAGGAAGACCCTGGTCGCCACCCGCTCGATCGAGCCGCGCAGGCCGAAGGTCAGCCCGGCCGCGAAGTCGACCACGCGCTTCGCGTCGCCCGGGTCCATCGACGACAGGTTCACGATCACGGGCACGCCCTCGCGGAACAGCTCGCCGATGCCCCGTGCGTCGCGGAAGCCGTCGGGGGTCACCGTGGCGATCCGCCGGCCCTGCTCGACGGCCGACTCGGACGCCACCTTGATCCGCGGGTCCGTGACCCACTGCTCGCGCTCGACACCGCCCGTGTGGTTGCTCTGCGCCGCGGCCTCCGCGTACTCGTCGTCGTAGTACCGCTCGTCGCTGCTGTCCTCAACGAGACCCAGCCAGGCACTCGCCTTGCGTACCGAACCCATGGACGCCTCCTTTCACCGGGGTCTGTCTGTCTTCTCTCCGCGTCCCTATGGTCGACCATGATGCTGACAACGCGCCAAGTGGATAGTCGCCGCGCAGGGGTTTCGTGACGGTACTGGTGCACAACATCCGGTGCGGGCCAAGGTTCCCAGCGTCTACCCACTGCTGACTGAGTGAAAATACGACCGCTGCATCCGTTCAGGTGACCGCAGGGGACGTACGGGTGAAGGGCCGGGCTCGATACGATGCCCCGCACGCACGCGCTTGACACACGGGGGAACCACTTGTTCGGCATCGTCAGACCTTGCACGCACCGGCTCGGAGACCGGTTCAAGGCGGAGTGGATGGCCCATCTCTGCGGGTTGTGCCTGGCACTTCGCGGGGACCATGGTCAGTTCGCCCGCATTGTCACGAACTATGACGGGCTGCTCGTCTCCGTTCTGACGGATGCTCAGTCGGGACCGGCCCCGGCCGCACGGCGCACGGCGGGCCCCTGCCCGCTGCGCGGGATGCGCACCGCCCCGGTGGCCAACGGCGAGGGCGCGCGGCTCGCCGCCGCCGTCTCCCTGGTGCTCGCCTCGGCGAAGGTACGGGACCACGTGGCCGACCGCGACGGCCTGTTGGCGCGCGCTCCGCTGGCCGCCGCCGCGCGCACCGTGGCCCGGCGCTGGGACCGCGCCGGGGCCCGCACCGGCGCCTCCCTCGGCTTCGACACCACGGTGCTCGTCGACGCCGTGGACCGGCAGGGCGGCATCGAGGCACTGGCCGGCATCGGCACCCCGGTGCTGCGGGTGACCGAGCCGACCGAGACCGCCACGGCCGCCGCCTTCGCCCATACCGCGACCTTGGCCGGGCGGCCAGGCAACGCCCCCGCGCTCGCTGAGGCGGGCCGGTACTTCGGGCGCCTCGCGCACCTGCTGGACGCGGTGGAGGACCAGGCCGCGGACGCCGCCGCGGGGGCCTGGAACCCGCTGACGGCCACCGGGACCTCGCTCACCGAGGCCCGGCGGCTGTGCGACGACGCGCTGCACGGGATACGGCTGGCCCTGCGGGAGGTCGAATTCGTTGACGCGGGGCTCGCGCACCGGCTGCTCGTCCACGAGCTGCGGACCTCGGTGGACCGGGCCTTCGGCACCGGCTCCTGCGGGCACGCGGGCGCCGCCTCCGCCGGTCAGGGGCACGGCCACGGGCAGGGCCAGGGGTTCGGCGCGCCGCCGCCCGCCCGGGACGGGGCGAACGGGGCTCCGCACGGCGCCAACCCGTACGCCGCCCACCCGTACGGCAACACCCCCCACGGCGGCAACCCGTACGGCAACACCCCCCACGGCGGCAACCCGTACGGCAGCAATCCGTACGGCCCGACCGCGCCCGGCGGACCCGTGGCGCCCCCGCCGATGGGCCCGGGAGGTCCCGGCGGCCCGGGTGGCGGCGGCTTCGGCGGTCCGCCGTCACGGAAGCCGCGCCGAGGCCTGCTGGCGGGCTGCGCGGTCTCCATCGGTCTCTTCTGCACCTGCCAGCTCTGCTGCGCCGAGCACGAGGGGCCCTGGTCGCGGGAGAAGAAGCAGCCCTGGTGCGACGACTGCGACTGTGACTGCTGTGACTGCGGCGGGTGTGACTGCGGGTGCTGCGGTGACGGCGGTTGCTGCGACGGGTGCGACTGCTGTGACTGTGGCGGGTGCGACTGCGGCTGCTGATACGGCGTCAGCGCAGGTCCGTACGGCGTACCTTGCGCTGTCGGTGGGCCGTGTGCGCGGTGCCGGTGTGGAAATGTGACCGCATGGTCCCTGACGCGGTGGACGCTCCCATCGCCTGGAAGCATCGGCACGCCCACCGGGTGGACACGGTGTCCGCCCCCTACGGCCCCCCGGCCCGCGTCGGCACGCTCTGGCCCGCCGAATACACGGAGGGTCGAATTCCGGCCGTTCCGGGGCGGTGGCGGGAGGCGGAGGCCGAAGCCGCCCTCACCGTGGCGGAGGCCACCCCCTACGGCCCGGCGTCCGGGCTCCCGGGCGGCGGCGAGCCGGCCTTCGCGCTCCAGGGCGCCCCGCACACCCTCCGGGCCGCCGTGGACGAGTTCGACGTCGCGGCGGGCGGGAGGAGGCTGAAATCCGCCCTTGCTACCGCTATCTGACGCCACCACACTCCCGGTCAGTGCTTGTCAGGTGCACGGCCAGGCCCATGTGTCCGCCGCGCCTCGATTCCCTCCGGGAGGACGAGTAATGAGCTTCAAGCACATCCCCCACACCCCCGCCCCCACTCCGGCCCGCGGCCGTGCGCGCACCCGCACGCGGCTCGCGGTCCTCGCGGCCGGCCTCGCCGCCGTCGCCGCGTTCACCGTGCCCGCCGCGGCCAGCTCCGGCTCCGACACCGGCGGGCTCAGCGCCGACCGGCTCGCCGCCGTCGGCGCCTCGGTCCAGCGCGCCGACGTCGCCGGCACCGCCTGGTACACCGATCCCGCCACCGGCACCCTCGTGCTGACCGCGGACTCCACCGTCTCGGGCGCCGACCTCGCCAGAATCAAGCGCGAGGCCGGAAAGGACGCCGGCGCCCTGCGCGTCGAGCGCACGCCGGGCAGACTCAGCAAGCTGATCTCGGGCGGCGACCCGATCTACACCAACAGCTGGCGCTGCTCGCTCGGCTTCAACGTCCGCAGCGGGAGCACCTACTACATGCTCACCGCCGGACACTGCACCGACGGCGCGGGCACCTGGTGGACGAGCACCTCGCACACCACCACGATCGGCGCGACCGTCGGATCCAGCTTCCCCGGCAACGACTACGGCCTGGTCCGCTACGACAACGCCTCGCTGGCCCACGCCGGCACCGTCGGCAGCCAGGACATCACCAGCGCGGCCAATGCCACCGTCGGCATGTCGGTGACCCGCCGCGGCTCCACCACCGGCATCCACAGCGGCACGGTGCAGGCCCTCAACGCCACCGTCAACTACGGCGGCGGCGACATCGTCTCCGGCCTGATCCGCACCAACGTCTGCGCCGAGCCCGGCGACAGCGGCGGCCCGCTCTACTCCGGCACCCGTGCGATCGGCCTGACCTCCGGCGGCAGCGGCAACTGCTCCAGCGGCGGCACGACCTTCTTCCAGCCGGTGACCGAGGCCCTCGCGGCCTACGGGGTCAGCGTCTACTGATCAAGTCCCGCACCGCGCGCCCCCGTTCGCACCCTGGACGTCCCCCCGCCTTCTGGGAGGATGTCCAGGGTGTCCGGGCATCCACGGGGGAGGCTTGTGTATGAAACGCATCGGGGTGACCGGCCACCGGTCCCTTCCGCGCGAGGTGCTCGCCCACGTCGAGGACGGGCTGCGGGCCGTGCTCGACGGCCACGACGGCCCGCTGGAGGCGCTCTCCAGCCTCGCCGAAGGGGCCGACCAGCTCTTCGCCGACATCGCCCTGCAGTGCGGGGCCGACCTCACCGTGGTGATCCCCAGCGCCGACTACGAGGCCACCTTCGCCGACGGCGCGCCCCTCGCCGGCTACCACCGGCTGCGGCGGCTGGCCACCCAGGAGATCCGGCTGGACTTCGCCCGCTCCACGGACGAGGCGTACTACGCGGCGGGCACCTTCATCGCCGACAGCTGCGACCGGCTGGTCGCCGTCTGGGACGGCCGGCCCGCCCGTGGACACGGCGGCACGGGCGAGATCGTCGCCTACGCGCGCGCATTGGGCAAGCCGGTCACCGTCCTGTGGCGCGCGGGCGTCGTACGGGACTGACTGACGCGGTCGTACGACGCCCGCCGGACGGTGCCTGGGGCCTCAACTGCTGTGGCGCGCCAGCCAGTCCGTGTGCTGCGGAGAGACGTACCGCTCCGTCTCGTAGACCGCGGAGGGCCACTGCGACTCCGTGATCGTCGTCTGCATCACCACCATCATCGCGGACAGGTCCTGCTCGATCAGCGTGTGCGCCTCGATCAGCGGATGGTGGCGGCGCACCTCGTTCCAGGCGATCCCGGCCGCCGCGGCGGCGCTCAGCAGCCCCGTCAGCTTCGTCCCGGGCCCCGACCCGAAGGCTCCCAGCAGCGCGAACAGCAGGGCCACACAGGTCAGCAGCACGATCGACCACGACCACACGGCCGTGGCCCGCCGCGACACCTCCGTCTTGCGCTGGTACCACTTGCGCTGTTCGATCAACCGGTCCCGTACGTACGTCTCGCGCCGCACCTGGTAGCCGAGCCCCCGCAGCCGGTGCATGGCCCCGGTGATCTCCCCGCCCTCCGGCACCATCCCGGCCGTGCGCGGATCCTCCCAGCCCATCTTGCGCAGCTCGTCCAGACCCGCCTCCAGCCGGGTCCCGTACACCTGCGCCGCATCCGGCACGTCACTGCCGAACGGCGCCCCGTGGACGGCGTACCGCCAGGCCAGCGACTTGATGAACTCCGCCGCGCTGCGGTTGAGCTGCCACTGCGGGCGGGCCCGGCGCCGGGTGGCGCGCACGCCCACGCCGAGCACCCCCGCGTACGCCAGCGCGCTCAGCATCCCGAACAGGTGCAGCGACCCGATCCGGGCCGAGGACGGCAGCGCGCCGGCGGCCGCGGCCGCGACGAGGAGCAGCAACTGGGCGCGGGTGGCCTGCGTGGACTCCCGCTGCCGCGAGATCGCCGCCTGGTCGGTGTGGTGGAAAAGGGCCGGCAGGTCTTCGTTTCGAAAGGTCATGCTGTCCGTCACAGCGAACCCCCCAGTCTGCTGTCCAGTGGTGCGCGGGGCGGCCGCCGGGACCTGCCCGGTCCCCGGCGGCCGCCCCGCCCGCGGGCGGTCACACCGCCAGCGGCTCCAGGTCGCGGTGGACCCGGCGCTCGTCGCGTGCGTAGCGGGTCAGGCCGTGTTCCTCGCCCAGGAGCCTGGTCAGCTCGTTCACCGCCTCCGTGCGGACCCGCGTGGCTTCCTCCTTGCGGCCCATCGAGTCGAGGCTGACCGCCATGTTGGAGGCGCTCGCCAGGGTTTCGGGGTGGTGCGCGCCGAGCGCCTCGCGCAGCCGCATCACCGCCATCCGCTCCAGCTCCAGCGCGCCCTCCGGATCGCCCAGATCGGCCAGGGTGTTCGCCAGGTTCAGGTTGGCGAAGATGGTGTGCGGGTGGTTGTCGCCGAGGACCTCGCGCATGTGCCGGATCACCTGGCGGAGCATGGTCTCGGCCGTCTCCGCGGCGCCCGAACCCCAGTGGAACACCGCGAGGTTGTTGAGCGCGGCCAGGGTGTACGGGTGCCGCTCGCCCGGCACCTTCATGTACTCGTCGACGACCTCCTGCGCCAGGTCCCGGGCCCCCGTCGCGTCGCCGATCGCGAACATGTCGGCGGCCAGGTTGAGTTCGCAGGCCAGCAGGTCCGGGTTGACCGAGGTGTACTTGGCCCGGTAGCGGTTGCGGGTGGCGGTGGTCAGCCGCCGCGCGTCCTCCAGCTCGCCCGCGCGGCGCAGCGAGACGGCGAGGGACTTGGCGGCGGCGAGGGTGCCCGGGAAGGCGCGGCCCAGCTGCCGCTTGTAGATCTCGTACGTCCGGCTCAGCAGCTGCACCGAGTCGTCGTAGCGGCCCACCTCCCGCAGGTCGCGGGCCAGGCTCTGGGCGGAGGACAGGGTGTACGGGTGGTCCGGGCCGAGCACCTCGGTGCGCCGGTCGAAGACCTCCTGGTCGATCTCGCGGGCCCGGGCGTACTGCCCGACCATGCGCAGGTTCAGCGCCAGGTTGTTGGCGGCCGCCAGGGTCCGGGGGTGCGACTCGTGGAAGATCTGGCTGAAGCCCTCGTGGGCGGCCGTCGCCAGCTCCATCGCCTCGCCGTACCGGCCGAGGGTGCCCAGGTCCATCGCCAGGCCGCTGGTGGTCATGTAGGTGTGCGGGTGCGACGGGCCGAGCGCCGTGCGCTGGCGCTCCAGCGTGACCTCGTCCAGCTCCTTGGCCTCCACGAACCGCCCTTGCGAGCGAAGGATGTTGGAGAGGTGGAAGCGCAGGTAGAGGTACTGGAGGTCGTCGTTGCCGAGAGTGTCCTTCCAGGTCTCGCGCAGCTCCTCGCCGAGCTGGAACGCCGCCTTGAAGTCACCGCGCTTCCACAGGTAGCGGACGCGGTCGATGAGCAGGCGCCGGGTCTCCGGCTCCTTGCAGAACCGGGCCTCGGACGGTGTCAGGTGCGGCCAGATGGTGTTGAACCGCGGCCAGGTCTCCGGGTTGTCTATCGGCTCGTCGTCGTCCGGCCGGGCGCCCGCCAGGATCCGGTGCACCGCGTGCCGGGCCTCGCGCTGCTCCTCCTCGGTCAACTGCGCCCGGATCACGGCCTGGACCAGGCGGTGCACCTGGATGCTGTTGCTGACCTGGTCGACCTTGGCCATCGCGAAGCGGCCGATCTCCCGGATCACCCGGCCCAGTACCAGCTTCTCCTGGAGCGAGGAGTCGTACGGCTTGAGGGCGTCGATCATCTCCTTGCTGTAGAGGAGGTTCGCCGAGATCGGCTCCGGTGCGAAGAACGCGCAGAGCTGGAGCAGCCGCACGGCGGCGGGGGAGCGGCTCTGCAGCCGTTCTATGGAGACGTTCCAGGTGGCCGCGACCGGCTCCGGGTAGCCGGGCGGCTGGTTGAGGGCCAGCACCCGGGCCGCCTGCTGGGCGAGCTGCTCCAGGTACGCGGAGACCGGCGTCGCGGTCTCCGCGATCCAGGCACCGGCCTGCTCGACCGCGAGCGGCAGGTCACCGACCGCGATCGCGACCTGCTCGGCGTCGTCCTTGGTGAGCCCGGGGGCCCGCCGCTGGAGGTGCTCGATGGACTCCTCGCGCAGGAAGACGTCCACCGGCAGCGCGTCCCCGTACTGCGACCAGCTCTGGTTGCGGGAGGTGACCAGCACGTGCCCGGGGCCGCTCGGCGGGAAGAACCGCTTGAGCGTCTCGGGATCGTCCGCGTTGTCGAAGACGAGCAGCCAGCGCGAGGTGGGCACCCCGCGCCGCAGCAGGTCGATCGCCTCCTGCGAGGCAGCCGACATGTCCTCGCCGGTCTGCGCGCCCAGCCGGACGGCCAGCTCCGCGAGGGCCGCGACCACGTCGTCGGTCTGCTCGGAGGAGATCCACCAGACCAGGTCGTAGTCCGCCATGAACCGGTGGACGTATTCCAGCGCGACCTGGGTCTTGCCGACCCCGCCGAGCCCGTACAGCGTCTGCGGCTGCGGCAGCACCACGGCCATGCCCCCGCCGAGCTGGTCGCGCATCCGCTCCAGCACGATCGAGCGCCCGGTGAAGCCGGGGTTGCGGGGCGGCGCGTTCCAGATCTTCGGAACGGTCCCGGGGAAGCGCGGCCCGGGCGCCGTGGCGCTGCCGGTCCCGTCGTTGAGGGCCATCGGCCGCTCCACCGCGCGCAGCAGGGCGGTGGTGGCGTGCATCTCGTCGAGGCGGAAGAGGTCCACCGGATTGCGGTCGATGTACGGGGTGCTCAGGCGTACGTCGCCCACGCGCAGCGGCACCAGCTGGCGCCGCCCGCCGGTCGGGTCCTCGGCGGCCGCCCGCTCCCAGACGTCCACGGCCCGGGCCGACTTGAGGTAGGCGCTGGAGAGCAGCACCACGGTCCGGGCGGCGGTGTCGATGCTCAGGCCCGCGCCGCCGAGGGTGTCCCCGGGCGTGGCGGTGGGCGGGCGTTCGGCGGAGACGTCCTTGGGCACGACCCGGAAGCCGGCCCGGGTGAGCACCGACTCGATCCAGTCCGCCCACATCCGGTTCTCGGCGACGTAGGACAGGAAGAGGTCGGCGGGCAGCGCGGGGCGGCGCCGGGTGAAGGCGTCGCGGATCCGCAGCCGGACCTCCTCGCCGATGGCGGGCATGGAGGTGACCTCGCCCTCGGTGACCACGGCGGTGAGCCGTTCGAAGGCGGAGAGCAGGGAATTGGTGAGCCCGGCCTCGTCGCCGAAGGTGGCCAGGGTCTCCTCGTAGGCGTAGTAGGGCCGGTAGGGGATCTCCACCGCACCCCAGTAGGCGGTGAGTTCGTCGCCGCCGAGCCCGCTGGGGAAGCGGTCGAACTTGATCCTGGCCAGCGCGCGGCCCGCGTCGGCCTTCTCCTTCTCGCCCTCGTCGATGCGCATCGGCACCGGATAGATCTTGATGCCGCGGTCGTTGAACCGCTCGTCGATCTGCCGGGCGACGGAGGCCGCGCCGTCGATGGACTGGTCGGAGAGGGTGAAGCAGTCGACCAGGACGTCCGGCAGGTGGACCGTGCAGATGTCGGCGATGTCGCTCAGCCCGGTCCGGCTGTCGATCAGGACGTAGTCGTAGTTCCGCTTCATGTCGTCGCGTAACGCGTCGAAGAAGTGGCCGCCGCCGAGGCGGTCGTAGAAGTTGTCCCAGTCGAAGGTGGAGACGGTGGCGGAGTACTCGCGGTTCTGCCGGCCCGCGGAGACGAAGTCGAGGGTGCCGCCGTCCGGGAACTCCCAGCCGAGGGTCTCGGGGGTGAGGGAGACGGCGTGCGGCTGGATCCGCGCGTAGTCCTTGTGCCAGTCGTCCGAGCGCTGCGCCGGGCTGGTCGCGGCCCACGCGTACTCGCTGATCAGGTCGATGATCCCGGTGGTGGCCCCGAGGGTGGAGGGGTCCAGGAACGGGTGGAAGAAGCGGTGCAGGCCCGGGGCCTCCAGGTCCCAGTCCACCGCGAGGACCCGCTTGCCGTTGGCGGCGAGGATCCAGGCGGTGTTGGCCAGCGCCATGGTGCGGCCGGTGCCGCCCTTGTACGAGTAGAAGGTGACGATCCGTCCGTCACGACTGGCTGTCATCCGCGTCCCCCGCTTGGTTGGTCGGTCCGTCGACGTCCAACTGCCGCCCGGTGGGCCGGGCGTGGTGTCCTTCGGTGTCGGGCGGGAACGGCGCGGGCGGCAGCGCCGGTGGCTCGTTCATCCCCATCGGCCCGAGCAGTCGCCGCCGTTCGGTGTGCGTGCCGCCCGCGGGCGGATAGACCTGTGCGTGTCTGAGGAACTGCTGCGCGGCCGCCTCGACCACCTGCGGCAGGATCTGGCCGAGGGTCTCCATGTTGGCCACCCCGTTCGCCGCGGCCCGGCAGGCGATCCGGCCCTGGCTCATCTTCACCGGCATGGTCTCCTCGAGCTGATCGGTCAACTCGGTTTCCCTGGCCCGGCTCTGATGGTCGTAGCGGTTCCACGGCACGACCACGCTCACCCAGGGCCGCGGGTCCTGGTCGAAGGCGGCCAGGCGCTGGCGGCGCAGGTCGTCGGCGACGGCCCAGCGGTCGACGATCAGGATCTCGGGGCGGGTCGGCGGCTGCTTGGTGTCGAAGTGACCCGCCTCGTCGTCGAAGGAGCCGAGCGTGGTCTGGTAGTTGAGGGAGCGCACCAGGTCCTCGGCGACGTGGGCCACGGGCCGCTGGGCGGCCGGATGGTACGGGTTCCAGTCCAGCGCGGTGTCGCCGTAGTACTCGGGGCTGCGGCCCTCCGGGAGGTCGTGCCGGGTGGCGGCGGCCACGGTGATGTGCAGGCTGCGGGGCGAGTTTCCGGGGCCGCCCGCGGCCCCCGGACTGCCGAACGCGCTGGGCACCACCCGGTAGTCCATGGGCCGGCTGATGTCCAGGCGCACCGATTCGGCGACCCGCACGATGCGTTTGGCCAGCTCGTAGACGGCCCGTTCGTACTGTTCGGCGTACCCGCGCAGTTTGATCAGGCCGTACAGCCCGTCCGTGACGTAGCGCTCGCCGAAGGTGTTGTGGTTGAACTGGAGCCGCTCGGCGGGGCCGGGCAGTTGCGCGGGCGGTACGGGTACCCATAACGCGGGCACGATGGCCTCGGCGGGCTCGCCGCTGACGGCGGTTCGCTGGATGGTGCGGTGTGCGAAGGCGAACCATTCCTTTCCGCACATCTCGCTGGCGAAGTACCGCGGCGAGAAGAGCGGGACGAAGACCCGGCAGCTGGCCAGCGCCGTGCCGAGCCGCTCCGACCAGCCCTCGCCGCTGCGTATCTCCCGGTCCATGAAGCCGGCGTCGGATCCGGCGGGCAGGTCCGTGAGGGCCATGACGTGGCCGGAGAGGTCACGGAAAAGCCGCTCCACCCACATGTCCGGGTCGGGCCCCCCGGCCCCGAACCTCGGCGTATGCGCATAACTGAGAAAAAAGTACGGCTGCACTGATGCGGGCACACGACCCCCGTCCCGAAGATGTGAAGCGAAGAAACATCATTCCGGAGCTGCTTCGCCACATCGCCTCATGGTTCAGTCAATCAGCGTCTGTTTTCGGTCATCCAGTGAACGGCGTGGCCGACGGCCTCGGGAATCCCGAAGAGCATGGCCCCGGCTCCTCCGATCCGGCCTTCACGCAGCTCGGACGGGGGGAAAGCGCGGCCGATCTCCGGGAAATCACTGTCGTCGAGCGCGACGTCCTCGTATGCCGTCCACTCCTCCCCCTGCCGTCGCCCCGGAAGGTTCACCTTCACCACACACGCGTACATGCGCAAGGGGGGCTTCGGAATTCGATACTCCGCGAGATGGAAAGCGGTACAGACGGAAAATCCCACATTGATCATGAGTACCTGGCCCCTCTCCCGGCACAGCGCTCCCAGCGGGGACTCCTCCCCTAAATGGCAGGTCAGGGGGTGACCGGCGGACAGCCGCCCGGCGTCCCCGCCCAGCGCCGCGAAAGAGGTCTGCGGATGGCCGCTGCGCCGGGCCCCCGGCGCGGTGCGCACCGTCTCCGCGAAGACGCCCATGCCCTCGCTCGGGGTGCTCGCCGCGTCGAAGGCCGGCATCCGCTCCCGGAAGGCGGTCACCTGCGCCTCGCTCATGCCCGCCGTCCGGGTCAGGTGCGCGCTGGAGGTGCGGGAGTTGGCGGGGGTGAAGGCGGGCACCACCAGGGTCCCCCGGGGGCCGAGCACCTCCGTCAGGGCGTCCCGCAGCCGCTCGGCGCGCAGGCCGGTGCCGGCCAGGGAGGCGTGCACCAGGAGCCGGGCCCCGGGGCGCACCCCGAGCCGGCGCAGCCCGGCGGCGAGCGCGGACGTACGCGAGGGGTCGGTCGGGGCCGCGGTCGCGCGGCCGCTCACGCGTCGACCGCCTTGACTTCCCAGCGCAGTTCCTCGACCAGGCGCTTGCCGGTGCTGGTCAGCTCGGCCGCCCCGGCCAGCCGGTCCAGGGCCCGGTGGATCCGGTCCGTGCCCGCCGGACGGCCCGGCTCCGTGGCCCGCCGGTACGCCTCCACCGCGACCCGCTCGTGGACGTCCGCCAGCAGCCGGGACACCGGGACCGGCCGCTCCCGCCAGGGCGAGGGGTGCTCCCAGGCCCCGTCCAGCGCGTACAGGTCGGCCACCTCGGTCAGCGCCCGCAGCCGGGCCCTGCGCCGCCCGGTGAGCAGCGCCAGGGCGGTCTCCCCGACCCCGGCCGCGTACGGCAGGCCCAGCGCCCCGGGGCCGTGGCGGCCCGCCTCGCCCCAGCCGACCGCCCGCGGGCCGCCCGCCAGCGGGGTCAGGGTGGTCAGCCCCGCGGCCGCCGCCCGCGCGAACTCCGGCACCGCCCGGTGCAGCAGCGCCCAGGCCGCGCCGAGCCGCTCCCGCCACTCCTCGGTCTCCCCGGCGCCCAGCCGCAGCCGCGGCGGGCGGGCGAAGCAGGTGCGGTACGGGTCGAGGTCGTCCAGCGCCACCGTCGGGTCCCCGGGCCCCGGGGACCAGGTCCGTACGGGCTGCCAGCGCGCGTCCCCCGCGGTCGGGCCGAAGCGGTGCCCGGAGCGGCCGTCGTGGGCCGCGTAGCCGTCCTCCGTCGCCCGCAGCGAGGCCCGGCCGTCCGTGCCCGGCTCCCCGAGCCGCAGCAGCCCCAGCGTCGGCAGGTACACCTCGCCGTCCCGGTAGGCCACCTCGGCGGGCAGCTCCAGGCCGCCCCGCAGCACGGCGGCGGCGCCCAGCGCGGCCAGCCGCAGCGCGGCCTCCGGCCCGTCGGGACGCCCCTCCTGGGCCGCGTCCAGGGCCGCCAGCACCCAGGTCCGGGTGTAGGGGTGCGCCAGTACGGCGTCCAGCGCGTCCGCGCCCGCCCCGCCCGCGCCCTCCACCGCCCCCAGCAGCTCCCAGGCCCGCGCCCAGGCGGCCCCGCCGCCCGCGCGCGGGGCGAACTCGGTCAGCTCCGCGTGCAGCCGGGCGAGCAGCACCCGGGTCAACTGGTGCTGGGAGGCCGCCAGTTCGGCCGGGTCGGCCAGCTCGGCGGCGGTCGCCTCGGCGGCGGTGCGGCCCTCGACCCCGTCGACCAGTTCCCGCAGGTCGGCGCAGTAGACCGAGGGGTTCGCGAAGCCGTTCGCGGCGCGGTACCGGTGGGTGTAGAGCCCGCCCCCGCACGAACGTACGACGGGGCAGCGGCGGCATTCCTCGCTGACACCCGCCAGCCCGAGCTGCCGGGCGCGGACCCCCGGATGGGCCGCGACCTCGTCGAGCGTGTGGGAGAAGACGTCGAAACCGGTGGCGGCGGCGCCCTCGTAGGCGCTCTTGAGGGAGTCGACCTGCTCCAGCGTCCCGTCCGTCTCCACGACCACCAGATCGGTCGGGGCCAGGCCCAGGGCCTCGGTCAGACTGGGGCCGCCGCGCTGGGTGCTGGCCAGCGATTCGAAGATGCGTACGGGGACGGGCCGGCCCAGCCGGTCCCAGTGGTCGAAGACGCGCAGCAGCCAGCGGGCGTAGGCGTCGGGCGCGCCGTCGGGGCGCGGCGGGGGCGCCTCCCAGGTGGCGTGCGGGAGCAGGAAGTCCACGCGCGGGGGTTCGAGGGCGACCAGCGCGTCGACCACGGAGACCGGGTCGTTGGCCACGTCCACCGTGCAGAGCAGGCCCTGGTACAGATGGCGGTAGGGCTCCGAGCGGAGCAGCGCCACGGCGGCGAGGACGAGCGGGTGGCTGGAGCGGCCGTCGGCGAAGCGGCGGTGGCGGTCGTTGGCGACGCGGTCGCCGTCGAGGGAGATGCCGACCCGGACGCCGAATTCGGCGAAGAGGTCGAGGTAGCGGCGGCCGAGCTGGAGGCCATTGGTGTGAATGCGCAGGTCCAGCGCGGCGGTTCCGGCGAGGGCCCGGGTGAATTCCTCGCACACCAGCCGCAGGCGGTCCGGCCCCGCCAGCAAGGGTTCCCCTCCGTGAAGAATCACCGTGACGGAGGGGAGTGCATGATCACGGGCATGTTCGGCGAGCCGCGACGCGGTATGCGAAATGACCTCGGGGGAGATCACTTTCGGCCGGGCTCGCCAGCTCTGATCTGCGTGTTCATAGACATAGCAATGATCACAAGCAAGATCGCATCTGCTGTGAACCTTGAGGACGATCTCGCGAAAAGCGATCAGGCCGGTCATTCCACCAGTCTAGAGCGCCTACTTCCGGGTCAGAGCGCAGAGTTGAAGATCGGTGCCTGAGCCGTGCGACCGGATTCCGCTCGCAGCACTCGTCCGAGCGTGGCGGCGGACGACGCGCTGCGGGCGTCGATCTGGGCGAGCGGGACCCGGCGGGCCTTGACCGGGCTGGTCGGGGGGGTTGCGGAAGTGTTCACGACACCGTCCTTGAGGGGGCCATGTGAAATGGGCGGGGGATTGACAAGAGCATCACGCTCGTGTCATGCGTGGACTTTACTCGTCCACGTCCTATTGGCAACCGAGACATGACGCCAGGTCAAGCGTTCTATAGAAAGAGTGACGCAATTCCTTTTCCCGCCCCGCGCAGGCCCCCTCCCGTTCGCCGTCAGGCCGGCCGCTGGTGCTGCTCCGGCGGGCCGGGGAGATCGCGCAGCAGCCAGGTGAGGATCTCCGGCAGGGCGCGCAGGGCCGCGAAGTGGGCGGCCCCCGGGTCGATGGTCGCGGTGGCGCCGGGGATCCGCTCGGCCAGCCAGCGCGAGTGGCCGACCGGGGAGAAGACGTCCTGTTCCCCGTGCCAGATCATCACGGGGCAGCGGATGTCGGCGGGTTCGAACCCCCAGGGACTGCACAGGGCGAGGGCGTCGTCGATCCAGCCGTCGGCCGAATTGCGCAGCCCCTCGCGGAAGTTGCGCAGCAGCATCGAGCGCAGCCCCGCGTCCGCGACGATCATCCGGTCGTTGTCGGTGAGTTCGATGCGCAGCTCGTCCAGCAGCCGCCCCGGGTCCTTGCCGATGGCCGCGGCCCGCGGGGTCAGCCGGGCGGCCAGCTCCTCGGGGTCCACCGACGCGGTGGTGTATTCGCGGACGTTCGAGGCGGTCATGCCGTCGAACCAGTCGAGGCCGTCCGCGTCCCAGGGGGCGAGGCCGACCAGGGCGGCCGTCCGGGTGACCCGCTCGGGCAGCAGCGCCGCGCAGGCCAGCGCGTGCGGGGCGCCGCCGGAGCGGCCGGCGACGGCGAACTTCTCCAGGCCCAGGGCGTCGGCGATGGTGGCCACGTCCTGGACGGCGTCGGCGACCGAGCGGCCGCGCAGCCGGTCGGAGTCCCCGTAGCCGGGGCGGTCGTAGGCGATGACCTGCATCCGGCGCTGGTAGAGGACCATGCCCCGGGGGGCCGGGCCCAGTCTGCTGCCCGGGGTTCCGTGCAGCAGGAAGACGGGTCTGCCGCGGGGGTCGCCGAAGCGCTCCACCATCAGATGCCGTCCGTCCGCGGTGCGCACCCGATTGTGCACGCGTCCCTCCTTCACGGTCGACGGCGAAGCCGTCCCGGTGATTGTGCTCGCTGGGGGAGGAGCGCGGTAGGGCGCACTCTCTCCGAAATTCTTGTGAAAGTTTTCACAAGCGCGCGAGGGTCTTTGGTCCTCTGGCATATCCGCAGGTCAGATGCCAGGCGTAGGGGGCGTGAACGGAGGTGAACGGACCTTCGGCCCCCCGCCAGAGGGCTTTTTCGGCGCGGTGGCTTCCGCTTTTGGGTGTCGAATTGAGGCATCAGGAAAGCGGGTCGCAATGAAGGAGTTCCTGCCATGCAGGCCAACGAGATGGTGGACGCGCTCGTCCAGGGAGCGCTCACGGCGCTCGACCAGTTCGAGGGTTTCGATCAGGAACAGGTCGACCACGTGGTCAAGAGGGCCTCCCTGGCGGCCCTCGGCAGCCATGGAGAGCTGGCCCGGATGGCGGTCGAGGAGACCGGCCGCGGTGTCTTCGAGGACAAGGCCGTCAAGAACCTCTTCGCCTGCGAGCACGTCGTCCACTCGATGCGCGGACTGAAGACCGCCGGTGTCATCCGCCGCGACGAGCTGAACGGCATCACCGAGATCGCCGAACCCGTCGGTGTCGTCTGCGCGATGACCCCGGTCACCAACCCGACCTCGACCACGGTCTTCAAGGCGCTGATCGCGCTCAAGACCCGCAACCCGATCATCTTCGCCTTCCACCCCTCCGCGCAGCACTGCTCCGCCGAGGCCGCCCGCATCGTGCGGGACGCCGCCGTCGCGGCGGGCGCCCCGGAGGACTGCGTCCAGTGGGTCACCGAACCCTCCATGGAGGCCACCGGCGCCCTCATGAACCACCCGGGCGTCTCCACCATCCTCGCCACCGGCGGGAACGCGATGGTCAAGGCCGCCTACTCCTGCGGCAAGCCCGCCCTGGGCGTCGGCGCGGGCAACGTCCCGGCGTACGTCCACAAGAGCGCCGAACTGGCCCGCGCGGTCCACGACATCGTGCTCTCCAAGGCCTTCGACAACGGCATGATCTGCGCCTCCGAGCAGGCCGTGATCCTCGACCGGGAGATCTACGAGGAGGGACTGGCCGAGTTCCGGCGCCTCGGCGCCCACGTGGTCACGGCCGCCGAGAAGACGAAGCTGGAGCAGTTCGTCTTCGGTACGACCGCCTACGCCGCCGACGTCTCCGGCGCCAGGCTGAACCCCGCGGTCGTCGGCAAGTCCCCCCGGTGGATCGCCGAACAGGCCGGGTTCGAGGTCCCCGAGGAGACCTCCCTCCTGCTCGCCGAGTGCGCCGAGGTGGGCGAGGGCGAGCCGCTGACCCGAGAGAAGCTCTCCCCGGTGCTGGCCGCCCTGGAGGCCTGCGACACCGAGCACGGTCTCGAACTCGCCGCCGCGATGGTCGAGTTCCACGGGCTGGGCCACAGCGCCGCCATCCACGCCGAGGACGAGGCCCTCGTCGAGGAGTTCGGCAGGAAGGTCAAGGCGGTCCGCGTCATCGCCAACTCCCCCTCGACCTTCGGCGGGATAGGTGACGTCTACAACGCCTTCCTGCCCTCCCTGACCCTCGGCTGCGGCTCCTACGGCCACAACTCGGTGTCGGACAACGTCACCGCGGTCAACCTGATCAACGTCAAGCGGATCGGACGGCGCAACACCAACATGCAGTGGTTCAAGGTCCCGCCGAAGATCTACTTCGAGCGCAACTCCCTGCGCTACCTGGGTGAGATGGACGGCATCGGCCGCGTCTCGATCGTCACCGACAAGACGATGGTCGCCCTGGGCTTCGTGCAGAAGGTCACCGACATCCTCCAGGCCCGCGAAAGGTCCGTCGCCATCCAGGTCATCGACAGCGTCGAGCCCAACCCGGAGCTGTCGACCGTCCGGGCGGGCGCCGCGCTGATGCGCGACTTCCGGCCCGACACGATCATCGGCCTCGGCGGCGGTTCGCCGATGGACGCCGCGAAGATCATGTGGCTGATGTACGAGCACCCCGAGGTCGAATTCGCCGACACGAAGGAGAAGTTCTTCGACGTCCGCAAGCGCGCCTACACGTTCCCCCCGCTCGGCGAGAAGGCCAGGATGGTCGCCATCCCGACCACCTCCGGCACCGGCTCCGAGGTCACCCCCTTCGCCGTCATCTCCGACCCGGCCGCGGCCCAGAAGTACCCGCTCGCCGACTACGCGCTGACCCCGGACGTCGCCATCGTCGACCCGGTGCTGTCGATGGGCCTGCCGCCCACGGTGACCGCCGACTCCGGCTTCGACGCCCTGACGCACGCCACCGAGGCCTACGTCTCCGCCTACGCCAACGACTACACCGACGGCCTGTGCCTCCAGGCCATCCGGCTCATCTTCCAGAACCTCGAACGCTGCGTGGCCGACGGTCCCCACGACCCCGAGGCCCGCGAGAAGATGCACAACGCCTCCACGGTGGCGGGCATGGCCTTCGCCAACGCCTTCCTCGGCATGGTCCACGCCATGGCGCACACCCTGGGCAACACCTTCCACGTCGCCCACGGCCGCACCAACGCCCTGCTCCTGCCGCACGTGATCCGGCACAACGGCACGGTCACCCACAAGGCCACCCCGTGGCCGAAGGCCGAGGTCTACCGCGCCCCGGAGCGCTTCCAGGAGATCGCGCGGATGCTGGGCCTGCCGGCCGCCACCCCGGCCGAGGGCGTCGAGTCCTACGCCCGGGCCGTCGAGGAACTGCGCGCCAAGTGCGGCATCCCGGCCTCCTTCGCCGAGGAGGGCGTCGACGAGCAGGCCTTCCTGGCGGCCCTGCCGACCCAGGCCATGAACGCCTACGCCGACCAGTGCGCCCCCGCCAACCCGCGGATGCCGATGATCGACGACATGAAGCGGCTGATGCGCCAGGCGTACTACGGCACCCCCGAGCGCGCCCCGGCCCCGGCCGGGCGGGAGTAGTCCCGCCTCGGGAAGAGCCCGCCCGGCGCCACGGCCCGGGCGGGCTCTTCCGCGCGTACGGCCTTCCGCGGACCCCGGGGCGTACGGTCCTCAGCCCGGCGGGACCAGCAGGGCCGCGGCCGAGCGGGCCCGCTCCAGGGCCTCGGCCCGGTCCGCGCCGCGCTGGCCCAGCACCACCCGGGTGCTCAGCCCGTCCAGCAGGGCCAGCAGCTCCGAGGCCCGCCCGGGTACGTCCAGGGAGGCGGCGAAGCGGCCCTGCTCCACGCCCTTGGCGAGCAGCCGCTCCAGGTCGCGCTGCCAGCCGTCGTCGATCTCCTGCTGCGCCGCCCGCAGCGGCTCGCTGGCGGCCGTACGCGCCCACAGCTCGATCCACAGCGTCCAGCGCGGGTCGCGCGGACCGCTCGGCAGGTACAGCTCCACGAACAGCGCGAGCTTGCGGTGCGCGGTCACCCGGCGGCCCAGCAGTCCGGTGCGCTCGGCGGCCAGCCGCTCCTCGCTCCAGCGCACCGCCTCGAGCAGCAGCCGGTCCTTGCTGCCGAAGTAGTACAGGATGTGGCCGCCGCTGGTGCCCAGGCGCTCGGCCAGCGCGGACATCGTCAGCGTGGCCAGCCCGCCCTCGGCGATCGCCGCCATGGCCTCTTCCAGCATCCGCTCCTGGGTGATCCGCCCGTCACGCCGCCGCGTCGCTCCCGCCACCCCGTGCCGCCCTCCTGGTCATCGCTGGTCCCGAGCCTATCCCGGCCGCCGTGGACAGGGTCTTGACGCGGTGGCGGTCGTCGACGCATCTTGAATGCCATTCAAGAACCTAGAACGGCGTTCAAGGTTCGGCGGCCGGAAAGTCAGGGGTACGGCGGATGGCACAGCGGGAACGGACGACACGGCCCCGGGCGGCGGCGGACGATGTGGACGAGGTCTTCCGGGTCGAGACCCACGGCATCGACCCCATCCCGGACGCCGAACGCCACGGCGGGGCCAAGGACCTCTTCTGGCTCTGGTTCGGCTCGAACCTCACCTTCACCTACGTGATCAACGGCGCGCTGGCCGTCGCCTTCGGGCTCTCCTTCTGGCAGGCCACCGCCGTCGTCGTGCTGAGCGCCCTGTCCTTCTTCGCGGTCAGCGCCGCCGGCCTCAGCGGCATCCGCACCGGCACCGCCACCCTCGTCATCTCCCGGGCCGCCTTCGGCCACCGCGGCAACTGGCCGGCGGGCGTCCTCAACTGGGTGGTGAGCATCGGCTACACCATCGTCAACACGGTCGTCGGCACCCTGGCGCTGGAGGTCTTCTTCGCCGAGGTGGGCCTGGGCGGCGGCGCCGCGGTCCGCGCCCTGGCGCTCGGCATCACCCTCGCGCTCACCTTCGCCGTCGCGATGTGGGGCCACGCCACCGTGCAGTTCGCCGAACGCTGGATGGCCTACGTCCTCGCGGCCGGTTTCGGCGCGCTGCTCCTCTTCGTCCTGCCGGGCGCCGAGACCACGGCCCCGGCCGCCGCCGCCCCCGGCCTGTCCGGCTGGAGCCTGGCCTTCGTCGTGATGCTGGCCGGCCCCTTCTCGTACCTGCCGATGCCCGCCGACTACACCCGCTACCTGCCCCGGACCACCTCGCTGAGGTCGATCACCTGGACGGGCGCGCTCGGCGGGATCGTCTCCTCCGTCGCGCTCGGCGTCGCGGGCGTCGCCGCCGCCACCCAGACCGACATGACCGACGCCGTCGCGGGGACCGAGGGCCTGCTGCCGGGCTGGTTCAAGCCGCTGTTCCTGGCCCTCGTCCTCGGCGGCTCCGTCACCAACTCGATCATCACGCTCTACTCGTCGAGCCTCAACCTCCAGGTCCTCGGCATCCCGTGGAGCCGCGCCCGGGCCATCGTCATCAGCGCCGCCGTCACGGCCGCCGGATCGCTCGCCGCGCTCTTCCTCACCGACTTCACCACCTCGCTGCTCTCCTTCCTCTCCCTCCTGATCATCGTGTTCGCCCCCTGGGGCGGGGTGTTCCTCGCCGACATGCTCATGCGCCGCTGCCACTACGACGCCGACGCCCTGCACGCCGGGAGCGCGGGCGCCTACTGGTACCGCCGCGGCTACCACCCGGCCGGCCTGGCCGCGCTGCTCACCGGAATGGCCTTCGCCGCCCTGACCTGCGACTCGGAGCTGTGGACCGGCCCGCTGGTCGCCCCGCTCGGCGGCGCCGACCTCACCCTGCTCGGCTCGGTCGTCTCCGGGCTCGCCTACTGGGCGCTGGTGCGCCGGGTGCCCGCGTACGCCCCGGCCGCCTGACCCGTCCTCCCCTCCCCGTCCCCGCCCCCTCCGCACAGGAGCACCGCGCCATGTCCCGTCCCGTCCCCGCCGACCTGCTGCTCACCGGAGCCCGGATCCACACCGTGGACCCGGACCTGCCCGAGGCCGAGGCCCTCGCCGTGTACGACGGCCGGATCGCCTGGGTCGGCTCGGACGCCGACGCCGAGGAGTGGGCCGGGCCCCGCACCGAACGGATCGACGCGGGCGGCAAGCTGGTGCTCCCCGGCTTCATCGACGCGCACAACCACGTCCGCCTCGGCTCCGACGACGCCTGCGTACAGCTGGCCGGAGTGCGCACCCTGGAAGGCATCCTCGACCGGATCGGGGAGTGGCGGGAGGCCCACCCCGACGCCGCGTGGATCGAGGCCGAGGCCTTCGACTACTCCGCGATCCCGGGCGGCCGGATGCCCACCGCCGCCGACCTGGACCCGGCCACCGGGGACCTGCCGGCGATCGTGCTCTCCTACGACGTCCACACGGCCTGGCTGAACACCGCCGCGCTGCGCCGGCTCGGGGTGACGCGCACGCGTACGGACCTCCCCTTCGGCACGGCCGCCGTGGACCCCGGGACCGGTGAACCCACCGGATTCGTCACGGACTTCGCCGTCAAGGGGCTGTCCCGGGACGGCCACCGCGCGCTGCGCGACCTGGGCGTGCCGTGGGCCTCGGTGGACCGGCAGTACGGGCGGCTCGCCAAGAGCCTGGACGACGCGATCGGGTACGGCATCACCACCGTCGTCGAACCCCAGAACTCCCTGGACGACCTGGAGCTGTACGAACGCGCCCGCGCCGAGGGGCGGTTGCGCTCCCGGATCGTCGCCGCGCTCTTCCATCCGCGCGGCACGACGGAGGAGGACCTCGACCTCTTCGCGGCGACGGCCCGCGTGTACGCGGGGGACAGGCTGCGGGTGGGTCCGCTGAAGCTGTACATCGACGACGTGGTGGAGCCGCGGACCGCCGCACTGCTGGAGCCGTACACCGGCTGCGGCGCGCACCGCGGCGAGACCTTCTACCCGGCCGAGGAGTTCGCGGAGCTGCTCGCGGGGCTGGACGCGCGCGGCTTCCAGTGCTTCGTGCACGCCACCGGCGACCGGGGGATCCGCACCGTCCTGGACGCGGTCGCACGCGCGCGGGAGGTCAACGGCCCGCGCGACGCCCGTCACCAGGTGGTGCACGTGGAGTGCCTGGACCCGGCGGACGTACCGCGCTTCGCCGCCCTGGGCGTGGTGGCGTGCATGCAGCCGCGCCACTGCGCGCCGGAGATCGCGGGGCCGGGGCAGGACTGGGCGGAGAACGTGGGCGAGGAACGCTGGCACAAGGCATGGCCGATGCGGAGCCTGCACGAGGCGGGCGCGGTGCTGGCCTTCTCCAGCGACTGGAACGTCGCGGAGATGGACCCGATGATCGGCATCTACACGGCGGTGACCCGCCGCCCCCTGGGCGGGGGCGAGCCGTGGCAGCCGGGGGAGACGGTGGACGTGGCGACGGCGGTGCACGGCTACACGATGGGGTCGGCGTACGCGAACTTCCTCGAAGCGGACCGGGGTTCGCTGACGGCGGGCAAGGCGGCGGACTTCGTGGTCCTGTCCCGGGACATCCTGGCCGTCCCGGCGGAGCTGATCCCGGGCACGGTCGCCGAGACGGTGGTGGTGGCGGGGGAGGTCGTCCACCGCCACGGTTAGCCCCGGCGGGCCCGGGAGGCCTCAGATCCGCCGCAGGTGCTCCGTGAACAGGGCGCGGGCCCGGTCGACGTCCTCGGGGGAGGCCGCTCCGCGCTTGGGCAGCACGAAGAAGTGCTCGAGGCTTCCCGTGAGGACGAACAGCTCGGGGGTCTCGAACCACCAGGGATAGCCGCGCCAGCCGGAGCCGTCCTCGTCGTCCTCGTCGTCCGCCCCGGCCGGGTCGGCGGAGGCGGTCACCGCGACGGTGGTCAGGCCGTCCTCGGTGAGGGTGGTGCGGCAGGCGCCGCGGGCCGCGTCGGCCTCGTACAGGCCGCGCATCCGGGACCGGCGGGTCCAGTGGCGAATGCCGAGCGTGGCGAGGACGGCGGTCACGCCGACGGCGATGAGCCCGGCCTCCCCGAGGTCCCACAGCATGACCCGCACGAGCCCCGCCGCGGCTCCGAGCAGGACGGGAAGCAGCATGAAGCGGGTGCGTCCCGGCCAGGTGCCGAGGGTGTACCGCCGCAGGGCCTTGTCGTAGTCCGCCTCGGCCGGGGTGTACTCGAACCGGGCGGTGCGCGGCGGGGCGCTTCCGGCCTGCGCGGCTTGATTCATGTCCATGACAGCGGAGAGTACGACACCGTCCGCACGGGGCTTCGGGCCCCGGCTCATGCCTCGGGATGCTCCTCGGGGGCCAGGAAGCGGCCCATCGGCAGCACCGGGCGGCCCCAGGTGCTCGCGAGGATCTGCCCGGCGAGCAGGTACAGGGCCCCCAGCGCGGCCAGCAGGCCCGCCCAGCCGGTGATCCGGTTCCAGAGCACCTCGCCGGTGAACCCGTTGACCGTCATCGCGACGAAGACCACGAGCACGCAGGTGAAGGTCGACAGCAGCACCAGGTGGATCCGCCAGCTGCCCAGCCACAGGACGAACACCACGAACACCCAGGGCAGGGTGAACAGCCCGCTGACGTCCCCGCGCAGCTCCGGATCGGTGGCGGGCAGCACCCACTGGAGCAGGCAGGCCTTGGCCATCCAGAAGAGACCGAAGCCGCCGAAGACGGTGGCGTGCCAGGTGTCACCGCGCTGCGCCTGGAAGAGCCCGGCCAGCAGCTGGGCGAGCCCGCCGATGAAGAAACCGACCAGCGGCAGCACGGAATGGCCGAGCTTCTCGGGGAAGACGCCCGCGTCGATGCCGGTGGCGATGGTGGTGACCACGATGAAGCCGGTGAGGCCGAGCGCGCCCAGCTGCGCCTGCGCGCTGGGTTCCATCCGCTTGACGGAGGCGGACTGGGCCACCGGCCCCTGCCGGTTCCATGCGGAGCGGCCGGCCGGATCGTCCGTCGGGTGGTTCACCGGGTGGCCTCCTCGTCGGGCAGCCCGCTGCCCACGGCCGGGCCCGGACGCCCCTTGTGGAAGACCGCGCAGGCCAGGGTCACCGCGGAGCCGAGCACGGCCCAGGCCGCCAGGATCAGCATCGAGGGGGCGGTGTCGTTGCCCTTGAAGTACGCGATGGAGCGGGCGGCGTAGGTGCCCGCCCCCGGTGGCAGGGCGGGCCCGATGGCCCTCCAGAACGGCGGCAGCAGCGGGTACGGATAGGCGCCGCCCGCGCTCGGGTTGCCGAAGACGACCACCAGCAGGATCGCCAGGCCGATGCCGATGACGCCCGCAAGCCCCTGGAAGGCCAGCGTGATCGCGCCGACGGCGAAGACGACCAGCGTGCCCAGGCCCCACAGGGCGGGGATGCTGCCGGGCAGTGCGTCCAGGACCGGGCCCGCGATCACCGCGCCGAGCAGTCCGGCGGCGACGGCGTACAGCAGGAGCGCGCCGAGCCGGATGACGGCGCGGGCGGAGTTGGCGGGCCGGGCCCCGGCGCTGATCGCGAGGATCGCGGCGCACAGGTAGCCGCCCACGCACCAGCCGACGACGAGGTAGAAGGAGCTGAGGCCGCGCCCGTCGCCCGCGGCGGCGGGGGCCACGTCGGTGACCTGGACCGCGCGGCCCTGGGCCTTCTCGGCCAGGCCGACGACCTCTTCGAGGGCCTGGGAGAGCGAGGCCCCGGCGCCGCCCGCGACGAGCAGCCGGTCGGTCTTGCCCGCGGGGTCGACGATCAGGGCGCCGTCCACGTCCCGGTTCTTGATCTGGCGCAGCGCCGTGGCCTCGTCCTTGACCGCGCGGGGGTCCAGCGGCTTGCCGGGCAGCGTGCCGAGCTGCCGTACGGACTGCTCGGTGAGCCGGTCGACGGGGGTGGTCACCGCCAGCGGGATCTCGCTCGGCTCGGGGTGGTGGAAAGCGCCGATGTACGAGGTGATGAAGGCGAGCTGGAGCGCCAGCACCCCCAGGACCAGCAGGGCTGCCCGGGTGGTCACGGCGTCCTTGACCTCGGCGAGGAAGCCGCCGGTGGGGGCGGGGGCGCCGTTCGGGGGACCTGCTGCGGTGTCGGTGGGCCGGTTCATGCCTCTCACGCTCGGCCGGGTGGGGGCCGGGCGCAGCAGGGGTGGGCCGAACGGATGATCCGGACGGGCGCCGGGCAGGTGCCCCACCAGCCGGACCCGGTCACCCGTGCGGTCGAACACGTGTTTCGCACGGGCATTCGAATTGCTCTATGGTGGAGACGGGGGAGGGTGAAGGAGTGTCGGGCGCATCGAGATCAGCAGGAGGCCGCGGATGCCTGGCTTTACGCATCTGCACACCGTTTCGGGGTTCTCCGCGCGCTATGGCGCCTCGCATCCGGAGCGGCTGGCGGAGCGCGCCGCGGAGCGGGGCATGGACGCCCTCGCGCTCACCGACCGCGACACCCTCGCAGGTGCGGTGCGGTTCCTGAAGGCGTGTGAGAAGGCCGGGATCCGGCCCCTGTTCGGCGTCGGCCTGGCGGTGGCCCCGGCCCCCCTCGCCGCTTCCGCGTCCGCCGTCGCGCGCGGTGAGGCCTCGCACCGGCTCCGCACCCCCGTCAAAGGCGGCGCCTTCATCGACGAATCCGCCACCCGCGCCCTCTTCCTCGCCCGGGACGGAGCCGCGGGCTGGGCCGAGCTGTGCCGGATGGTCACCGCCGCCCACGCCCGGCCCGGCGGCGGCTCCCCACTGCTGCCCTGGGACGCCCTGCGCGGCGCGAGCGGTGTGTACGTGCTGCTCGGGCCCGACTCCGAGGTGGGCAGGGCGCTCGCCGCGGGCCGCCCCGACCGGGCCGCCCGGCTGCTCGCCCCCTGGCGCGAGGTCTACGGCGACGCCCTGTGCCTGGAGGCCGTCGACCACGGCCGGACCGGCGCCCGGGCGGGCACCGGCCCCGGCTCGCTGCGCCTGGCCGCCCGCACCGTCGGCTTCGCCGCCGACCAGGGCGTGCGGGCCGTGCTGAGCAATGCCGTGCGGTACGCCGACCAGGGTCAGGGCCGGGTCGCCGATGTCCTGGACGCGGCTCGCAGGCTCGTCCCCGTCGACCCCCGGCGCGGCCTCGACAGCGGGGAGCGCTGGCTCAAGGACCCCGCCGCCATGGCCGCGGCCGCCGACCGCGTCGCGACGGCGGCCGGCCTGGGCCCCTCCGGCGCCCGCCGCCTGCTGGCCGAGACCCTCGCCACGGCCGAGGCCTGCGTGGTCGACCCCGCGGACGACCTCGGCATCGGCGAGGTGCACTTCCCCGAGTCCCGGCTCGTCGGCGCCGCCCACCGCACCGCCCAGCGGGTGCTCGCCTCGCGCTGCGCGGCGGGCATGGTGCTGCGCGGGCACGCGGACGACCCGGCGTACTGGGACCGGATGCACCACGAGCTGGACATCATCGCCTACCACGGCTTCGCCTCGTACTTCCTGACGGTCGCTCAAGTCGTCGACGACGTACGGGACCTGGGCATCCGGGTGGCCGCGCGCGGCTCCGGCGCGGGCTCCCTGGTCAACCACCTGATCGGCATCGCGCACGCCGACCCGGTCGAGCACGGGCTGCTGATGGAACGCTTCCTGTCCAAACGCCGCCGGGTGCTGCCCGACATCGACATCGACGTGGAGTCCGCGCGCCGCCTGGAGGTCTACCGCGCGATCATCGGCCGCTTCGGCACCGAGCGGGTCGCCACCGTCGCCATGCCCGAGACCTACCGGGTCCGCCACGCCATCCGTGACGTCGGCGCCGCCCTGTCGCTGGACCCCGCCGAGACGGACCGGCTCGCCAAGGCCTTCCCGCACATCCGGGCCCGCGACGCCCGCGCCGCCCTCGCCGAACTGCCCGAGCTGCGCGACGTGCGCGAGCGGCAGGAGCGCGGCGAGGTGCACGCGCGGCTCTGGGAGCTGGTCGAGGCGCTGGACGCGCTGCCGCGCGGGGTCGCCATGCACCCGTGCGGGGTGCTGCTCTCCGACGCCTCGCTGCTCGCCCGTACGCCGGTGGTGCCCACCAGCGGCGAGGGTTTCCCCATGTCCCAGTTCGACAAGGACGACGTGGAGGACCTCGGGCTGCTCAAGCTCGACGTGCTCGGGGTGCGGATGCAGTCGGCGATGGCGCACGCCGTCGCCGAGATCCGGCGCGGCACGGGGGAGGAGCTGGACCTGGACGACCCGGCGCAGGTGCCGCCGGGCGACGGGGCGACGTACGAACTGATCCGCTCCGCCGAGACGCTGGGCTGCTTCCAGATCGAATCGCCCGGCCAGCGCGACCTGGTCGGGCGGCTCCAGCCCGCCACCTTCCACGACCTGGTCGTGGACATCTCGCTCTTCCGGCCGGGCCCGGTCGCCGCCGACATGGTGCGCCCCTTCATCGAGGCCCGGCACGGGCGGGCGCCCGTCCGCTTCCCGCACGAGGACCTGGCGGGGCCGCTGCGCGAGACCTACGGGGTCGTCGTCTTCCACGAACAGATCATCGAGATCGTCGACATCATGACCCGCTGCGGGCGGGACGAGGCCGACCGGGTGCGGCGCGGGCTCTCCGATCCGGATTCGCAGGCCCGCATCAGGGTCTGGTTCGCGGCCCGGGCCGCCGGGCACGGCTACGCGCCCGAGGTGATCGCCCGTACGTGGGAGATCGTCGCGGCCTTCGGCTCGTACGGCTTCTGCAAGGCGCACGCGGTGGCCTTCGCGGTGCCGACCTACCAGTCCGCCTGGCTCAAGGCGCACCACCCGGCCGCCTTCTACGCCGGGCTGCTCACCCACGACCCCGGCATGTACCCCAAGCGGCTGCTGCTCGCGGACGCGCGGCGGCGCGGGGTGCCGGTGCTGCCGCTGGACGTGAACCGGTCGGCGGTCGCCCACCGCATCGAACTGGTGTCCGATGCGGGATCGGGGCCGGGATCGGGTTCGGGTCGGGGTCATCCGGGTCCGGCGGCGGGTCGCGCTCCCGGTGCGCGCTGGGGGCTGCGGCTCGCGCTCTCCGATGTCCACGGCATCAGCGAGGCCGAGTCCGCCCGGATCGAGGCCGGGCAGCCCTACAGCTCCCTGCGCGACTTCTGGGACCGGGCCCACCCGGGCCGACCGGTGGCCGAACGGCTCGCGCAGGTCGGCGCGTTGGACGCCTTCGGCGCCAACCGGCGCGACCTGCTGCTGCACCTGTCCGAACTGCACGGCGCGCAGCGGGCGGTGGGGGCGCGTGGGGATCAACTGCCGCTGGACGGCGGGCGGTCCACTGCCTCCGTCGGGCTGCCCGACCTGGACGACGCCGAACGGCTCAGCGCCGAGCTCGGCGTCCTCGGCATGGACGCCTCCCGCCACCTGATGGCGGACCACCACGCCTTCCTGGCCGAGCTGGGGGTCATCCCGGCCCGCGCCCTGCGCACGGCCGCCCACGGGCAGACCGTCCTGGTCGCGGGCGCCAAGGCGGCCACCCAGACCCCGCCGATCCGCTCCGGCAGGCGGGTCATCTTCACCACCCTCGACGACGGCAGCGGTCTGGTCGACCTCGCCTTCTTCGACGACAGCCACGCGGCGTGCGCGCACACCGTCTTCCACTCGTTCCTGCTGCTGGTGCGCGGAGTGGTCCAGCGGCGCGGCCCGCAGAGCCTGAGCGTGGTCGGCGCGGCCGCCTGGAACCTGGCCGAGCTGGCCGAACTGCGGGCCACGGGCGGGCTGGAGGCGGTCGCGGCCCGGCTGGCGGAGCCGGCGGCGCCGGGAGAGCCGGCCGGACCGGGGGAGCCTGCCCGGCCCGCCGGACCCGCCGCCGAAGGTGCCGTACCGCCCGACCCGGGCCGCCGGATCCACCTGGCGACGGGGTACGAGCTGAACCCCTGGGCCGACCTCCAGCCCCCGGGCACCGGTCCCGCCACGGGCCGCAAGCTCTGGCACTCCAGCCCGGGGAGCGCGGGATGACCGCGGCGCGGGGCGCGGCCCCGGCCGGTGGGGCGGCGGTGCTGTGCCTGCGCTTTCGCCGGGCCGACGGCGCCCCGCTCGGCGCGGACGCCCACGCGGGTCTGCTCGCCCTGCTCGGCGCCCTCACCCCGGTGGTCCAGCCGCTGCCGCCCGACGGGGCGCTCGCCGATGTCCGGGGCGCGCTGCGGTACTTCGGGCGGGACGCGGCGGACCTGGCCGCGGTGATCCGGGTGCGCGCCCTCGCCCTGTACGGGGCCGAGTGCGCCATCGGCGCCGCCGGCAATCCGATGCTGGCCACGATGGCGGCCCGCGAGGCCGGACCCGGGCGCACCCTGCTGGTCCCGGACGAGCCCGCCGCCGTACGGGAGTTCCTGGCCGCCCGCCCCGTCGTGGCCCTGGCCGGAGTGGGGCCCAAGGCGGCCCGGGTGCTCTGCTCCTACGGCCTCGACACGGTCGGCCGGGTCGCCGCCGCCCCGCCCGCGACCCTGCGGCGGATCCTGGGGCCCCGGGCCGGGCGCGAGGTGCACGAGCGGGCCCACGGCATCGACCGGACCCCGGTGCTGCCCGGCGCGGCCGCGCGGTCACTGGCCGCCGAGCGCCCCTTCGACCGGGACGAGCTGGATCCCGTACGCCACCGCCGCGCCCTGCTCTCCCTCGCCGAGGAGCTCGGTGCCCGGCTGCGCGCCGGGGACCAGGTCTGCCGCGCCCTCTCCCTCACCGTGCGCTGCGCGGACCGGACGACCCTGACCCGCACCCGGGTGCTGCCCGAACCCACCGCCCACTCGGCCACCCTGACCGCCACGGCCTACGCCGTCCACGCGGCCCTGGGGCTCCAGCGGGCCCGGGTCCGCGCGCTCTCCCTGCGCGCCGAGGACCTGACCCCGGCCGACCGGGCCGCCCGTCAGCTGACCTTCGACCCCGAGGACGAGAAGGCCCGCCGGCTGGAGGCGGTCACGGACCGGATCCGGGCCCGGTTCGGCCCGGCGGCCATCGCCCGGGGCAGCCTGGCCGCGTAACGGCGAAGAAAATGAACCCGTTCGCCGCACGACACGCAGTCTTTACTGACGCGTAACTTCCAAGTCTTGCTACTCGCCCGTAATTTGGCGGCAGCAGCGCCCCCATGTGATCCGGATCACGGGACTCCCCCACCCTCATTCCCCTTGACCCGCAAGGAGATCACACGATGCTGCCCTGGAGACGACGCCTGCTCCGCCCGCTGGCCGTCCTCGCCCTCGCCGCCGCCACCCTGGTACCCACCGGGTCCGCGCAAGCGGCCACCGCCCCCCACAGCGGATGGAACAACTGGTCCTGCAAGCCGTCCGCCGAGCACCCGCGGCCCGTGGTGCTGGTCCACGGCACCTTCGGCAACTCCGTCGACAACTGGCTCGGGTTCGCCCCGTACCTCGTCAACCGCGGGTACTGCGTCTACTCCCTCGACTACGGCCAGCTGCCGAACGTCCCGCTCTTCAACGGAATCGGCCCCATCGACAAGTCCGCCGGTCAGCTCGACGTCTTCGTCGACAAGGTGCTCGCCTCCACCGGCGCCGCGAAGACCGACATCGTCGGGCACTCGCAGGGCGGCATGATGCCGAACTACTACCTGAAGTTCCTCGGCGGCGCGGCCAAGGTCAACGCGCTGGTCGGGCTCGCCCCCGACAACCACGGCACCACCCTGCTCGGGCTCACCCAGCTGCTGCCCTACTTCCCCGGAGCCGGGGACCTGATCAACTCGGCGACCCCGGGGCTGGCCGACCAGGTCGCGGGCTCGCCCTTCGTCACCAAGCTGAACGCGGGCGGGGACACCGTCCCCGGGGTGCACTACACCGTCATCGCGACCCGGTACGACGAAGTGGTCACCCCGTACCGCAGCCAGTTCCTCGACGGGGCGAACGTACACAACGTCCTGCTCCAGGACCTGTGCGCGCTCGACCTCTCCGAGCACGTCGCGATCGGCCTGACCGACCGGATCGCCTGGCACGAGGCGGCCAACGCGCTGGACCCGCAGCACGCGCAGCGGACCACCTGCGCGTCGGTCTTCGCGTGACGCGCGGGCGGTCCGCCACGGCGGAGAGGTGAGGCGTCAGCGGCCGTGACGACCGGTGGTGGCCCGGCGACGGGCCACCCCGAAGAGCACGGCCGCGCCCACGGCGAGGGTGGCCGCCCCGGCGATCGCGATCATCGGGGTGGCGCCGTCGCCGCCGGTCTGGGCGAGGTTGCCGCCCGCGGGGCTCCCGGCCGGGCTCCCGGCCGGGCTCCCGGCGGGGCTCTGCGCGGGGCTGTCCGCCGAGACCGGGGCGGCCGAGGAGCCGTTGGTCTTCGGGTCGTTGTCCCCGTGGCCGCTGTGCTCGACCGTGGACTTGCCCGCCCCGTCCGCGATCTGCTGGTCCGTGGGCGCCTTCGGCCCGGTGGCGCCGGCCCCCGCGGCGGGGGCGGACGCGGCCGTCGACGGCCCGGTGCCCGCGGGCTTGGTGCCGATGCCGCTGCTGCTACCGCTGCCGCTGCCGCTGCCGCTGCCGCTGCTGCCGTTGTCCTTGCCGAAGACGACGTCGGAGCAGGTGTAGAAGGCCTCCGGGCTGTCCGAGCGCTGCCACACGCTGTAGATGAGGTGGCGGCCGGTCTTCTTCGGGACGGTGCCGGAGAAGACGTAGTCCCCGTTCTGCATGGCCGGGTCGCTGACCTTGACGAACGGAGCGGCCTCCAGGTCGGACCACCTCAGCGGCTTCGTCGGGTCGTACGAGTCCTTCGTGACGTACAGCTCGAAGGACCCCTTGTGCGGGGCGGTGCCCTTGTAGCGGAAGGTGTGCGCGCCGGCCGTCATCGGGCTGGCCGGCCAGTCGGCGCGGGGCAGGTCCAGTCCCTTGTACTTGCCGTTGCCCGCCGAGCACAGCTGCCCGTCCGGGATCAGCGTCCTGCTCTGGCCCGCCGCGTTGGCGATGTTCACCGCGTTCCAGTCGTAGAACGCCTGTGCGCCGCTCGCCGAGACGGCCGCCTTGCACGCCGCCGACTCGGGCGACTCCGGCCCCTCCGCGTAGCACGCGGCCACCCGGCTGACCGGGTCCGTCATCGAGCCGTGCGCGGCGGCCGGCGCGGCGGCGTACGCGGCCACCGCGAGCGGGGCGAGGCCCAGGGCGGCGGCACGGGCGGCGATCCGGGCGGCGGTGCGCGGGGCGGCGTTGGGGCGGGGTGCGGACATGGGTGGAACTCCTCTGGGCGGGGCGTACGGGCGTACGGGCCGGATGCTGCGGGCAGTGCGGCGCCGTCCCCTCACGGGATGACGACGCCGCCTCCGGCCCTCCCTGGCCCGCCCAAGCTAGCCATCGGAACCCCCCGTTCCGAGCCCTTGAGCCCCCAGGCGCCAATCCTTAGGGCCCGCTTAAGGCACCGGTAAGAACCCCCTCAGGAACTCCGGTCTCTTCTTCGCCCTCGTCCTCGATGGGGCCGAGACCGTCGATGGTGCTCCCCCGAGGCGGAAGCGACGGGGCGGCGGGCCGGTGGACGGGCCGTGCGGGTCAGGCCAGCAGGGCGGCCAGGCCCGTGGTCGAGCGGGCCTGGTGTTCCAGGGCGTCGAGGGCGCGGAGCGCCTGGGTCGCGGCCGCCGGATCGCGTTCCGCGAGGCCGCTGTCCGCGAACTCGTCCTCGTCCAGGCGGATGACGTCCGACCCGTCCGCCGAGACCCACAGGTCGAGGTCGAGGTCCTCCACCACGACCTCCCCGTCCCGGACCACCGCGGGCCGGGTGATGTCGCAGTACCAGCCCTTGAGGACGCCCGCGGCGCCGCGGACCTCCTTGACCGCGTACCAGCGGTCCCGCCAGAAGTGCTCGGTGAACACGTCGCCCGGCTCGAAGCGCACGAAGCCGAAGTCCCGGACGCCCGGGGCCGCCCAGGGGGCGCGTACGGAGATCCGCGTGCCGGTGTCGGCGAGCAGGCCGGCCGGGTAGCGGATCTTGGTCGCACCGCCCTTGACCAGGGTCACGGTGAGCGTCCCCGGTGCGGCCGCCTCCTTCTCCGCCCCCGGCTGTCCTTCCGGGGGTGCGGGCAGTCGCTTCGCGTACCGGACCTCGGAGGCGCAGATCTCGTACCCGAAGCCCTTGTTGATGGCGAGCATCGCGGTGTTCCCGCTGTCGTTGCCCGTGAACGCCTCCGTATAGCCCGCCGCCCGCGCCCGGCGCAGGGAGGCGGTCTTGGCGAGGCGGGCCAGGCCACGGCCGCGGAAGGCGCGCCGGGTCCCGGTCATCGCCGAGGCGTAGCGGGTGGCGCCGTCGGTCTGGGCGGCGGTGAAGGCCGCCACCTCGCCGTCGACGAGGACGACCGTGCTCAGCTCCCGGTCCAGGGCCGGGTTGCCCCACACGTGCGCCAGCCAGTCGTCGTAGTCGTCCATGTCCGTCCGTACGTCGCCCGGTTCGTCGGACGAGGCCTCCGCGTCCGCCTCGAACAGCGGCCGCGGATCGGCCGCGAAGGCACTGACCGGCCGCAGCTCGACCCCGGCGGGCAGGGCGGCGGGCAGCTCCGGCAGGGCGGCGGTGGTCAGGTCCAGGCGCAGGAAGTGGGCCGAGCGGCTGGGGCGGTAGCCGCGCCGCTCCGCGAAGGCCCGGTGGGCGGGCCCGTCCAGGACCCACGCGAACACCTCGACGGCGCCCTGGTCCGCGAGGTGCCGCTCCGCCGCGCGCACGAGGGGGCCGCCCGCGCCGAGGCCCTGGTGCGCGGGGTCGACGTACGCGTTCAGGAAGGCCTGGCCCGGCTCGGTGCTGTCGTGGGCGATGCCCACCTGGGCGCTGCCCACCACCGTGCCGTCGGGGGTCTCGGCGACCAGCAGGCGGTAGCGCCGGGCGGGGTGGGCGGAGGAGAGCTCGAAGGCGACGCCCTCGGCGGTGGTGATCATGTAGGGAAGCGCGGCACGGCGGACACGGACGACGGCCTCGGCATCCGCCACGTCACCGGGGCGGAGGTCACGAATTAGAACGGTCATACGGCGACGCTACGGGCGGCGCCGCCCGGGCCGCTCCCGAATTTCCCGCCGACGCCCGCCGGATGGGCGACAATCGGGCCCGTGACCTCGACGAACCTGAAGCTCGCCCTTGACGGCTCGGCCGGTGCGGCCGCCCCCTACGAACAACTGCGCGCCCAGATCTCCGGGCAGGCGCGCTCGGGGCGGCTCCCGGCCGGTTTCAAACTGCCGACGGTGCGCGGGCTGGCGGAGGAGCTGGGCCTGGCCGCGAACACGGTCGCCAAGGCCTACCGGGCGCTGGAGGCGGACGGGGTGATCGAGACGCGCGGCCGCAACGGCACGTTCATCGCCGCCGAGGGGGACACGGCGGCCCGTGAGGCCGCCACCGCCGCCCAGACGTACGCGGAGCGCGCCCACCGGCTGGGCCTGACGCGCGAGGCGGCCGAAGCCGCGGCCGTGGCGGCCCTGCGGGCGCGGTACGGCGGCTGACGGGGCCCCGGACCGGACTGACGGCGCCCCGGACCGGACGGGCGGCACCCCGGACCGGACCTGACGGCGCCCCGGCTCAGAGGTACAGCCCCGCGTCCGCCCCGTGCCCCTGGGGCGGCAGCAGGGACGCCGACCCCGAGCCCCGCCGGAGCGCGAACAGCTCGGCCAGGGAGGCACCTTCGCGCGGCACCCCTTCGTCCGTGCCGAGCCACTCCACCGCCTCCCGGTGCGTCAGCCGGTCCACCTCGATCCGGGCCAGGCAGCGCCCGGGCCGGACCACGGCGGGATGCAGCCGCTCCAGGTCCTCGTTGGTGGTGACCCCGACCAGGACGTTGCGGCCCTGGCCCAACAGGCCGTCCGTGAGGTTCAGCAGCCGGGACAGCGCCTGCCCGGCGGTGTGCCGGGCCTCGCCGCGGATCAGCTCGTCGCAGTCCTCCAGCAGCAGCAGCCGCCAGCGGCCCTTGGCCGTGCCCTCGTCCTCGCCGATCGCGATGTCCATCAGATAGCCGACGTCGTTGAACAGCCGTTCGGGGTCGAGGACGCAGTCCACCTGGCACCAGTCGCGCCAGGAGCGGGCGAGCGTGCGCAGCGCGGAGGTCTTGCCCGTCCCGGGCGGTCCGTGGAGCAGCAGCAGCCGCCCCGCGATATCGTCCGGGGTCACCTTCATCAGCCGGTCCAGCGCACCGGCCACGGGCGCGGTGTAGTTGGGCCGCACCTCGGGCCAGGTGCCGGCCGCGATCTGCCGGGTCGTCCGGTACGGGCCGCGGCGCGGGGAGACGTACCAGAACCCCATCGTGACGTTCTCCGGCTGCGGTTCGGGCTCGTCCTGGACGCCCTCGGTCGCCTCGCCGAGCACCGTGGAGGCCAGCTCGTCGCTGACCGCCGTCACGGTGACGTCCGCGCCCCGGCTCCAGCGCGAGACGAGCATGGTCCACCCCTCGCCCTCGGCGAGCGTGGCGCTCCGGTCGGAGTCGCGGGCCGAGCGCAGCACGGTGGCCGCGGGCGGGACCAGGCTGGCCCCCGCCTTCACCCGCTCGATGGACACGCTGTGCGAGTACGGCTGCTCGCCGGACGCGAACCGGCCGAGGAACAGTGCGTCGACGACGTCCGACGGAGAGTCGCTGTCGTCGACGTTGAGCCGGATCGGCAGCGCGTCTTGAGGGTTGGCTGGCATGGCGCCCATGATCCGGCACGAAGTGCCCTTGTGCACCCGTGTTTCGCCGGAACGGGTGCGTGAATTCCCTCTTCAAACGCACCCGTGGTGAAGATTCCGGCCGGAACTCCACCCCGAACATTCTTGGCATGAACACTTCCAGTGGACCCCTGCTCCTTGTACCACGGAACGGACAGGAAACCCCCACAAGGAGCCGTACATGAGATTGTCACGGTTTGCCGCATTAACCTCGTCACTCCTCCTCGCCGCGGGCGCCGCGCTGTTCGGTGCCGGACAGGCCTCCGCGGCCCAGGCGGACTTCGGCTACGTCGCGCTCGGGGACTCGTACTCCTCCGGCGTCGGATCCGGGAACTACGACAGTTCCAGCGGCGATTGCAAGCGCACCAGCCGGGCCTACCCAGCCCTCTGGGCCGCCGCGCACGCGCCCCAGAGCTTCTCCTTCACTGCCTGCTCCGGCGCCCGCACGGGCGACGTCACCGCCAACCAGCTCGCCCCGCTCAACGCCGGGACCGACCTCGTCAGCCTCACCGTCGGGGGCAACGACGCCGGCTTCTCGGACGTCATGACGACCTGTGTGCTGCAGTCCGAGACCACCTGCATCAACCGCGTCAACCAGGCCAAGGCGTACGTCGACTCCGCCCTCCCCGGCCAACTCGACTCCGTGTACAACGCCGTGGCATCGCGCGCGCCGAACGCGCACGTGGTGATCCTCGGTTACCCCCGCTTCTACAAGCTCGGCGGTAGCTGCATCGCCGGGCTGTCCGAGGGCAAGCGCTCCGCGATCGACGGCGCGGCCGACTACCTGAACGCCGCGCTCGCCAAGCGCGCCGCCAACCACGGCTTCACCTTCGCCTCGGTCACCAGCGCCTTCACCGGGCACGAGATCTGCTCCGGCAGCGAGTGGCTGCACAGTCTCAACTGGACCAACATCGGCGAGTCGTACCACCCGACCGCGGCCGGACAGTCCGGCGGCTACCTGCCGGTCTTCGCGAGCGCGGCCTGACCGTCCCGGATCACGGCGTCGGGCCCGGGCTGGACGACGGGCTCGGCGCGCCGGACGGACCGGGGGAGGAGGCCCCGCCCGACGGGGTCTCCTTCTCGCAGGTGACAGAGAAGTCCACCCAGTTCGAACCGGTCGCGACGGGCCGCCGCACCTCCAGCCGGATCGCGTCGTCGAGCGTCGTGCCCGGGCGGTGGCTCAGCTCGGTGAACGACAGCTCCCGCGCGGTGGGCCCGGCCGCCTCGAAGGTGAGCGCCTGCCAGTCGGGCGCCGAACTCACCCCGCTGCGTGTGACCCAGCGGTACTCCACGACCACCGGCGTACGGACCACCTCCAGGGATGCCGTGAAGGCGGGCGCGGCCGCCGCGGGCGGCGGACAGGAGCCGGAGTAGTGGTCGCGCACCACGCGCACGGACGCGGTGACGTTCTGCGCGGCCGTCGCCGAACCGCTCGGCGAGGGACTGGCCGACGCACTGGCCGAAGGCGTCGGAGCGGAGGCCGAGGGGGAGGTGGCGGGGCTGCTCGCGGAGCTGTCCGGTCCGCCCGCCGGACCGCCGTCCGCCGCACCGCCCGTGCGGTCCTTGAGCAGCAGCCAGCCCAGAGCGGCCAGGGCCAGCACCAGGAACACGATCCCGAGGGCCAGGACCAGGCCCGCCCGGCCGGTGCGGGGCGATTCCGCGGCCGGCCCGTACCCCGGCCGGGGCGCGGGCCCGTAGGGGGCCCGGACCGGGGGAGCGGACAGCGGGGGCGTGGGCGATCCGTACGGCCCCGCGGTCCGGCCTCCGCCGCCCGCCCGCCCCTGCTCGTGGTGCGCGACCACCGTCGGCGCGTCCGGGCCCGACACCGGCCCGCCCTCCGCCCGTACGGTCCCGCCCGCGCCCACCACCCGCAGCATCCGGGCCGCCTCCGGTGCGCTCAGCCGCCGCGCCGGGTCCTTGCGCAGCAGCCCCTCCAGTACGGGCTCCAGCGCCCCGGCGCGGCGCGGCGGAGGCAACTCCTCCTCCACCACGGCCTGCAGGGTGGCGACCGGGGAGTCCTGCCGGAAGGGGGTGCGCCCCTCGACGGCCGCGTACAGCATCACCCCCAGCGACCACAGGTCCGACCCGGGTCCGGGCGCGGTGCCCAGGGCGGCCTCCGGCGCCAGGTACTCGGGGGAGCCGATCACCTCGCCGGTCATCGTGATGGCCGAGGAGCCCTCCAGCCGGGCGATCCCGAAGTCGCTGAGCAGCACCCGGCCGTCGTTGGCGATCAGCACGTTGCCGGGTTTCACGTCACGGTGCAGCACGCCCGCCTCGTGCGCGGAGCGCAGCGCCGCCAGCACCTGCTCGCCGATGTGTGCGGCCCGCTGGGGCGGCAGCGGGCCGTCGGCCTCCAGCACCTCCGCGAGCGAGAGCCCGCGGATCAGTTCCATCACGATCCAGGGCCGCCCGCCCTCGGTGACCACGTCGTACACGGTGACCACGCCCCGGTGGGTGACCCGGGCGGAGGCCCAGGCCTCGCGTTCCAGGCGCGCGTACATCCGCTGGACCTCGGCCTCGTCCAGGCCGGCCGGGGCCCGGACCTCCTTCACGGCGACCTCGCGGCCCAGGACCTCGTCCCGGGCCCGCCAGACGATGCCCATGCCGCCCCGGCCCAGGGGGCCCAGCAGCCGGTACCGTCCCGCGACCACGCGTTCGTCGCCGCTCGGCTCTCCGCTCACGCGAGCCCCCTCATCCGGGTCACGGGGTGATCACTCCAAGTTAGCCGATCGTTCGCGGTGTGACGCCCGTCGCGTCATAACTGGACGTGACGCTTCCTCCCGCCTCCCGCCGCCCCTTCCCGCCTCCGCCCGCACCCCCGTGACGCGGGGTCACTTCGGAGAGTGACGGTCAATCGCACTGAGTAATCATCAACTACCCCTCCCTACAGGGGTAATTCACACCACCGGGATACCCGACTGCCACGCGAGGGCGATAGGGTTACCCTGCCCGGGCCGGGTGCCCTCGTACGGGTGGGGAGAGACATGGAACAGATAGCAATGCGCAGCAGGCCGCCCCGCGTGCCTGCCATCACCTGCGGAAGCAGCGCGACCAGTTCGCGCCTCGACCGTCACCTCGCGGTGCTGGGCGGCCCCGCCGTCCCGCACGGAGATGCCGCCGAGGCGACGCTGCTGATGCGTGAGCTGACGTCGCGCGACCACACGCACGTGCTGCGGAGCCGGAGCGCGCGCGTCTCGCTCTTCGCGCCGCTGCGCCGCCTGCGTCGCACGCTCTTCGGCAGCCGCCGCTCGTAACTGCCCCCGGATTCCGGGCCGTTGCGGCGGCCGCCGGATCCGCGCCCTGTCCCCGATCGCTTCCGTCCCCGGCCTCAGGCGATCACACCGTCCCGGCGCAGTGCCGTGATCTGCGCGCCCGTCATCCCCAGGGCGCGCAGCAAGGCGTCGGTGTGCTCGCCGAGCGCGGGAACCGCACCCATCCGCGGTTCCGCGCCACCCGGCAGTCCGATCGGCGGCAGCAGCGCCCGCAGCGGACCCGCTGGTGAACCGATCTCCCGCCAGCGGTCCCGTGCCGCCAGCTGGGGGTGTCCGGCCAGCTGGGCCACCGAGTTCAACCGCGCGCAGGCGATCCCGGCCGCCTCCAGGCGCGCGAGTGCCTCGGCCGCCTCGAAGCGGGCCAGTACCTCGGCGACCACCGCGTCCGTCTTCTCGCGGTTCGCGGTGCGCGCCGAGTTCGTCGCGTACGCCGGATCCTCGGCCAACTCCGGCCGTTCCAGCACCTGTTCGGCGAGCCGCCGCCACTCGCGGTCGTTCTGCACGGACAGCAGGACCCGGTCGCCGTCCGCCGTCGGGTAGGCGTCGTACGGCGCGATCACGGCATGCGCCAGACCGGTCCGCGCGGGCTCCTCGCCACCGTGCATCGTCAGGTGCAGCGGGTGGCCCATCCACTCGGCGAGCGCGTCCAGCATCGAGACCTCGACCGGGCCCCCGCGTCCGGTCGCGCCGCGCCGCAGCAGGGCCGCGAGGACCCCGGAGAAGGCGTACATCGCCGCCGCGATGTCGGCGGCCGGGATGCCCGCCTTGACCGGCTGGTCCGGGGTGCCGGTGACCGAGACCAGAGCCGCCTCGCACTGCACGAGCATGTCGTAGGCCCGCTTGTGCGCGTACGGTCCCTGAGCGCCGTAACCCGAGATGTCCACGGCGACCAGCCGCGGGTAGCGCGCGCACAGCGCGGCGGCGTCCAGCCCGAGGCGGGCCGCGGCGCCCTGGGCGAGGTTCTGTACGAAGACGTCCGCGTCGGCGAGGAGCCCGTGCAGGGCCGCAAGGCCGCGCGGATCCTTGAGGTCGAGCGCGATCGACTCCTTGCCGCGGTTGGCCCACACGAAATGCGAGGCCAGCCCGTGCGCGGCGGTGTCGTAACCGCGCGCGAAGTCCCCGCCGTCGGGCCGCTCGACCTTGATCACCCGGGCTCCGAGGTCGGCGAGCTGCCGGGTGGCGAAGGGGGCGGAGACGGCCTGCTCGACGGCGACGACGGTGACGCCGTCCAGGGGGAGGGGGAGGGGTGCTGGGTGCGGGGCGGCGGAGGGCGGGTGCGGGTGCGGGTGCGGTTGTGGTTGCGCGTGTGGTTGCGGCTGCGGCTGCGGGGCGGAGTTCATGGTCCGGTCCTACAGTCCCGGTGCCCGGGCTGTCACCCCCCTCTCGTACTTCCCCCCGGCCCACGGCCGGGGACGGCGGCGGGCCATGGCGGTGTCGGCGGGATGTCGGCCGTGCGGCGGGGCTGTCGGTGACCCACAGGCGGGGTGTCGGCGGCCGCGGGGATCGTGGGCACCTCGGACATTCGGGCGCTGCGGACATTCGGGCGCCTCGGGCCCCTTGGTCGTCCTGGGAGCCGAGTCGTCCGAGGGAACAGCCGCAGCCGCCTCCACCAGCAAGGGACCCCTCGCCATGTCACCCACGTCCACCACCACCCCGCCCTGGAGCGTCCGACGGCTGCCCCGGGCCGATGGCCGCGTCTTCCTGGTCACCGGCGGCAACGCCGGCATCGGGTACTTCGTCGCCGAGCAGCTGTCGGCGACCGGAGCCACCGTCGTACTCGGCAGCCGGAACCCCGCCAAGGCCGAGGTCGCCACGGCCTCGATCCGCGCGCGTGTCCCCGGGGCGCGGGTGCGGGCCGTACGGCTGGACCTCGCCGACCTCTCGTCGCTCGAGAAGGCGGTGGAATCGCTGGACGTCGACCGCCTCGACGCGGTGGTCCACAACGCGGGCGTCGCGCTCGACCACCCGCCGCGCGAGGAGACCGCCGACGGCCACGAGCTGATGTTCGGCACCAACCACCTCGGGCACTTCGCCCTCACCCGGTGGCTGATGCCGCTGCTGTCGGCCGCGCCGGCCGCCCGCGTGGTGACCATGGGCAGCTTCGCGGCGAAGTCCGAGCGGCTCGCCCTGGGCGACCTGCAGGACGTGGGCGGCCCGGGCGAGCTGGGCGGTCCGGACGGCCTGGGCGGTCCGGGCGAGCTGGGTGACCTGCAGTCCCGGAAGGACTACCGGCCCAAGCGCGCCTACGGACGGTCCAAGCTGGCGCAGATGTACTTCGGCCTCGAACTCGACCGCCGCCTGCGCGCCGCCGGCAGCCCGGTGACGAGCGTGGTGGCCCATCCCGGCGGTGCGCTGGACTCCCTCACCCCGTCAAGGCCACCGGTCCATGTGCGGACCCCGGGCGCACGGCTGGGCGCGGCGCCCGCGGCCCTCCTCGTCCAGGGCAAGCACGCCGGCGCCTGGCCCGCGGTCCGGGCGGTGCTCGACCCGGCCGTGCGCGGCGGCGAGCTGTGGGGCCCGCGCGTCCTCGGCCTGCGCGGGGAGCCCCGGCGCGAGGCGGTGTGGGAGCACCTCGCCGACCCCCTCGTCGCGGCATGGCTGTGGGACGCGAGCCGGGACCTGACGGGGGCCGACCCCGGGGCGCTCATCGGGTAGCCCCGGCAGGCTCCGGGCGGCGCCGGCCTCAGAAGGGGAGCGCGAACTGGCCCTCCGGGCCCTCCTCCTGGTGGCTCAGGACCGAGGCCGGGCGGCGGGCCCAGCGCGGCGGCGGGAGGACCCCGGCCGCACGCAGCCGCTGCGCCGGGAGCGCGGGTCCCGGCTCGAAGGCGGCCCGGTCCGGGGCCAGGTCCGCCAGCAGGCCCAGCGTGGTGACCAGGGCCAGCAGCTCCGAGGTCCAGGCCTGCGGCCACTCGGCGGGGCCCAGCGCGGCCAGCCCTTCCGCGTCCGGCGCCCGGTGCGCGCAGCGGGCGGCGAACCACCGCTCCAGCACGCGCACGCCGTTCACCTCGTACGTCCACGCCCCGGCCGGGACCGGCGCGATGCTCCCGGCGCCCAGCAGGAGGCTCTCGCCCTCCGCGTCGTAGGACAGCGCGGTAGGCCACCCCGCGACCGCCGAGCGGACGTACGGGCGGCGCCCGCCCGGCAGCCGGGGCGGCTCACCGCCGCGCGCCCCGCGCAGTTGGACGGTCAGCAGCCGCTGCCCCAGCTCCAGCCCGGCCCGCCAGCGCTCCGGATCGGCCGGGAGCGGGACCTCGTACCCCCGCGGGCCGGGGCGGCCCGCGGCGAGGATCCAGCACAGGACGTCCTCGGGGGTCACCCACCCGCGGTACTGCTCGCCCAGCAGCTGCAGCAGCCCCGGCGCCAGATTCGGCTCGGCGCCCCCGGGGCGGCGGTGCAGCGGGCGGATCCGGCCGAGCCGCCCCGCCGGGAGGTGCGCCGTGACCAGCGGGGACGGCAGGCCGGGGGGTTCCAGGAGGAAGAGCTGGTGCTCGTCCAGGACCCGCCACAGCTCGGGGCGGGCCAGGTCGATCAGCCGCTGGTCCGGCAGCAGCCACTGCTCGTCGAAGGGCTCGGACAACACCCGTACGGGGTCGGGGCAGGCGCCGGGCTGCCGCCCGAACCGGCCCGTGGCCGACCGCTGGCCGGGCAGCGCGGCCGCCCCGGCGGCGGGGCCGCGCGAGCGGCTCGGCCGGAACAGCCGCTCCCGCTCGGGGTCCTCGGCCCCTGCGAGCGCCGCCCAGCGGGCCCGCAGCGAGGCGGGATCGGGCGCGCTCACCCAGTCCCGCCCGAGCCGCAGCCCGCCCACGGACCAGGGCATCAGCTCGTCCAGCAGCGGCGCGACGGGTTGAGGCGCGACTGGTTGACGTACTTCTTCGCTCACAGCACCTGATGCTAGGGCGGCCAGGGTGCTCAGTGGGCGTCCATCGTCACGGTGAAGGAGAAACGGTCACCGCGATAGCGGATCCGCGCCACGTCCACCACGCGGCCGTCCTCGTCGTAAGTCACCCCGGTGTAGTGCAGGATCGGGCTGAGCAGCGGCACCTGGAGCAGCTCCGCGGTGGCCGGGTCCGCGAGCCGCGCCTCGACGGTGTCCGTGATCCGGCTGATGCGTACGCCCACCATGTCGCGCAGCACCTTGGTCATCGGCCACCGCTCCAGATCGGCCAGATCCACCGCCTCGGCCAGCTCCGGACGCACCGCGTTCTCGGCCCAGTTCGTCGGCTCGCCGCTCTCCCCGTCGTGGCGCAGCCGCCGGTACGTCACCACCTCCGGGAGCCCGGGGAAGTACTCCAGCAGCTCCCCGGGCACCGGCGTCCGCGCGTGGCCGAGGATCGTCGTACGTTCGCCCGACTGCTGGGCCACGATCGCGTCGACCGAGCCCAGCAGCCGCACCGGCGCCGAGCGCCGCGTCCCCGGCTCGATGAACGTGCCGCGCCGCCGGTGCCGGCTGATCAGGCCCTCCTGCTCCAGCTCCTTGAGGGCCTGGCGCATGGTGAGCACGCTCACCCCGTAGTGCTCGGCGAGCTGCTCCTCGGTGGGCAGGCGCAGGGTCGCGTCCGGGGTACGGCCGAGTATCGAGGCGCGCAGTGACTGCGACACCTGGTACCAGAGCGGGAGTTTCCGGTTCAGGACCAGGGAGTCGGGGGCGAAGGCGGTCACGGTCGGGTCTCCGTACGGCTGGGCAGGGGCGGTGTGCTGCGATGTTAGGCGCGGAAGTGCCGTTCCAGCCCCTGCCAGACGTCGTCGTAGCCGCGCTGGAGGTGATCGGCTTCCGTCGCCTGCGCGGTCGCGGTGACCGGCCAGCGGGTCTCGAACATGAAGGCCAGACCGTCCTCGATCTTCTGCGGCTTCAGCTCGGCGGCGCTCGCCCGGTCGAAGGTCTCCCGGTCCGGGCCGTGCGCGGACATCATGTTGTGCAGGGAGCCGCCGCCGGGGACGAACCCCTCCGCCTTGGCGTCGTAGGCCCCCTCGATCAGGCCCATGTACTCGCTCATGACGTTGCGGTGGAAGTAGGGCGGCCGGAACGTGTCCTCGCCGACGAGCCAGCGCGGGGCGAAGACCACGAAGTCGACGCCCGCCAGGCCCGGGGTGTCGGAGGGCGCGGTCAGGACGGTGAAGATCGAGGGGTCGGGGTGGTCGTAGCTGATGCTGCCCAGGACGTTGAAGCGCCGCAGGTCGTAGACGTACGGGACGTGCGAACCGTGCCACGCGACCACGTCGAGCGGGGAGTGGTCGTAGGTGGCGGACCAGAGGTTGCCGCAGAACTTGTTGACGACCTCGACCGGCCGGTCGTCGTCCTCGTACGCCGCCACCGGGGCCTGGAAGTCCCGCGCGGCGGCGAGGCCGTTGGCCCCGATCGGGCCGAGGTGGGGCAGCTCGAAGGGGCGGCCGTAGTTCTCGCAGACATAGCCGCGGGCGGTGTCGTCGAGCAGCTCCACGCGGAAGCGGATCCCGCGCGGGATCAGGGCGATCTCGCCCGGGCGGGCGCTGAGCAGGCCGAGTTCGGTGCGCAGCAGCAGACCGCCCTGCTCCGGGACGATCAGCAGCTCGCCGTCGGAGTCGCTGAAGACCCGGTCGGTCATGGAGGTGTCGGCGGCGTAGAGGTGGATGGCCATGCCGGTGCGCTGCGTGGCGTCGCCGTTGCCGCCGAGGGTCCACAGACCGGCCACGAAGTCGGTACCGGGCGCCGGGGCGGGCAGTGGGTTCCACCGCAGCCGGTTGGGGTCGGGGACCGACTCGGTGAAGGGGGCGGTGCGCAGGGCGCCGTTGCCGATGCGGGTGAAGGGCGGGTGCGCGGCCGAGGGGCGGATGCGGTAGAGCCAGGAGCGGTGGTTGTGCGGGCGCGGCTCGGTGAAGGCGCTGCCGCTGAGCTGCTCGGCGTAGAGGCCCAGCCCGGCCCGCTGGGGCGAGTTCCGGCCCACTGGCAGGGCGCCGGGAACCGCCTCCGAGCTGTGCTCGTTGCCGAAGCCGGTGAGGTACTCCAACCCCTCCGCCGTCTTCCTGGCCTGCTCGCTCATCGCTGCTCCCGCTCCGTCGAAGGAATCCTATGGTCGACAGTAGGATTCCGCAGCCCTGACGTCAACGGTCCGCCCCGGTCGGCGGCCGCGCCCCCGCCGAACGATGCGTGCGGCCGCGCGCACTGAAGGGTGCGCGGCCGCGCCGCCCCGAACGCTTCGTGCGGCTGCACCGCCGACCGATTCGTGCGGGAGGGGATCCAAAAACATGAACATTGCTCTACTCTCTCGCGCATGTCGTGGACCCGCAGGCTCCCAGCCGTTCCGGCGGCTCTCCTCGCCGCCCTCTTCTCCCTCCTGGCCCTCTTCGTGGCCGCGCCCGCCGCGCAGGCGCACGAGGAACGCCCGGTCACCCTCCCCGACGGCTCCGGAAGCGTGCCGGAGTACCGCACGGGCGAACCGGACCTCCTCGTCTGCAAGACCGACCGCCCCGACTTCGAACGCCGGACAGCCGGATTCCCCGAACAGCTCAGGCAGCGCAACCTCGCCCTGTACGACCGGTGCGGCAAGAGCGGCTACCGCAACCTCCAGGAAGCCGTCGACGCCGTCGACCGGCCCGGGATGAACATCGCGATCCTGCCGGGCCTGTACGAGGAAGAGCCCTCGCTGCCCAAGCCGACGGGCGCGTGCGCGTCGCTGAAGGCGCCCAACTCCGCCCTCGGCTACCAGATCCTGTCGTACGAGCAGCAGGTGGCGTGCCGCCACAACCAGAACCTCGTCGCCATCCTCGGCAAGAAGAACCTGCAGATCGAAGGCACCGGGGCATCCCGGCAGGACGTCGTCATCGACGCCAAGTACCAGAAGCTGAACGCCATCCGGGCCGACAACTCCGACGGCGTCTACTTCAAGAACTTCACCGCGCAGCGCACCACGTTCAACTCCCTGTACGTCCTGGCGGGCGACGGCTTCGTCATCGACGACGTCCTCACCCGGTGGAACGACGAATACGGCTTCCTGACCTTCGCCAGCGACCACGGCCTGTACAAGAACTGCGAGTCCTACGGGAACGGCGACTCCGGCATCTACCCCGGCAGCGCCTCGGACATCAACGACGGCCGCGGCTACGACGTCCCGCGCCACTCCATCGAGATCACCGGCTGCCGCAGCCACCACAACATGGTCGGATACTCCGGCACCGCGGGCGACTCGGTGTGGGTGCACGACAACGAGTTCGACGGCAACATGGGCGGCGCCTCGATGGACAGCGCCTTCCCCGGCCACCCCGGACTCCCGCAGAACCACGCCCTGTTCGAGCGCAATCTGATCCACGACAACAACGAGGACTTCTACCCGTACGTCGCCGACGGCACCTGCGCCAAGGCACCCGTCGACCGCGGCTACGAACGGGGCGTGGTCTGCCCGCAGATCTCCATGCCGCCGGGCACCGGCATCATCACCGCGGGCGGCAATTGGAACGTGTACGAGAACAACTGGGTCTACGGACACCGGCGCGCCGGCTTCTTCCTGAGCGCGGTCCCCGCCTTCATCCGGGGCGAGTCGGCCTGGAGCAAGCAGGCCGACACCTCGCACCACAACCGCTACGCGGGCAACATCCTGGGCAAGGACAAGTCCGGAGCCTCCCGCCCCAACGGCGCGGACGTCTGGTGGGACGGTCAGGGCAAGGGCAACTGCTGGCAGGACGGACCCGACGGCTCCACCCCCGGCACGCTCCCGCAGTGCGGTCACACGCGCGGGGAGGTGTCGGGCGGCTCGGCCCGGCTGGCGGGAGAACCGGTCAAGCTGGCCCAACTGCTCGTGTGCGCCGACTACAACGTTCAGGCACGCAAGCTTCCGGCGGGGTGCGACTGGTACGGCGCCCGGGGTCTGGAGCGGGTGGAGACCCAGATCGCGCTGGCCGTCGCGGTGGTACTGGCCCTGGTCGGCGGGGTGCTGTGGTGGCGCCGGCTGCGCGCGTCGCGGCTGGGCACGCTCTCCGCGCTGCTCGGCCTGGCCGGGCTCGCCCTGGACGTCGCCGGCTCGACGATGGCCCTGACCGTCACCTTCGTCCCGGCTCTCGCACTCCTCCTCCTCGGGTTGTGGTGGACGGGCACCGGGCTCGCGCTACGGCCCGGCCGCCCCTGGCTGGCGCGACTGACCCTGCTGCTCGGCGCACTGACCCTGCTCGACGCCTTCGACAAGGCCGTACTGATGATTCCGTGGATCCCCCTCAGCCCGGCGTGGATCCGCGCACTGGTGGCGATCGTGTGGGTGCTGTGGGCCGTAATAGCCTCCGCCCGCCCCGGCCCACCCCGCACTCCCACAGCCCCTGGCGACGGCGGCGGCACGGAGGACGGTGCGGAGGCCGGCGGTGCGGAGGCCGGCGGTGCGGAGCCCGGCGGTGCGGAAGACGGCGCGGAGGCCGGCGGTGCGGAGGCCGGTGGTGCGGGTGGCCGGGCCGGTGCCGGTGCGAGTGGCGGCGAGGGCGACCGCACACCCGGACCGGCGCGCCCGGCCCCCACCCGGGACGGCGCCGCGTGAGCGCCGGTGAGCAACTGACGCCGCCCCGGCCGCTGCGCGCCCGCCCAAGCCCAGGACCCCGTCCCCGCCCCCGCCCCCGGACCGGGCGGGCCCGCCGGGTGGCGGCCTGCGCGGCGCTCCTCCTGCTCGCCGCGGTGGGCACGGCCGGCTGCGGCGGGCGAGCCACCACCCACCACAAGCCCGGTACCACCCACCAGCAGGCCTCCGGCGGCGTCGGCACCCTGCTGGACACCCAGGACGAGGCCGGCCACCGGCTGCGCCAAGTCCCGGCCCAGGGGGCGCCGGAGGTGAAACTCACCCTCCGCCCCGACAGCGAGGACGGCTGGAACCTCCAACTGGAGGTGGGCAACTTCCACTTCACCCCCGACAGCGTGGGCGGCGCCGCCCTCGCCGGTGGCGGCCACGCCCACCTCCTGCTCGACGGCCGCAAACTGGCCCGCCTGTACGGCCCCTGGTACCACCTGTCCGCCACACAGGTGCCCGAGGGCCCGCACACCCTGACCGTCCGCCTCTACGCGGACGACCACACCGCCTGGGCGGTCGAGGGCAAACCGGTGGAAGCCACGACCCGGCTGACCGCGCCCGCCCAGAGCCCGGCGAGCCACGACCACGCCGCCCCCGGAGCGCCGACCTCGCCCCCGACCCCGTCCCAGCCGCCCGCCCAGCCCCCGGCCCCGGACCCGGCCGCCACGGCAGACCGGACCGTCACCATCGCCATCCACGACGGCAAGGTCACCCCCGCCCCCGGCCGGACGGAGCTGAAGCGCGGCGAGCGGGTCGCGCTGCGCGTCACCAGCGATCGCGCCGACACCCTGCACGTCCACGGCTATGACAAGGAACTGCCGCTCCCCGCGGGCCAGGAAGCCACCCTGGTCCTGACGGTCGACCGCACGGGCCTCTTCGAGGTCGAGACCCACGAATCCGACCTGGTCCTGACCCAGCTCCTCGTCCGGTGACCCGGACGCTCGCCGCGCTGCTCCCGGGCGCGGCTCAGGGACCCACCACGGCCCTGGTCCCGGTGCCGACGGGGGCTTCGGCGCCGACACCGGTGCCGGGCCCGACACCGCTATCCGCCCCGAAAGGGCTCCGGAGCGCCCTCGTCGATCCGCTCGCCGACCCGGTCGCCCATCCGTTCGCCGCCCTCGCCCATGGCATCGGCTCCCAGCACGACCTGCCCATCTCGCCCTTCTACGCCTTCGCCGGTGCCTTCACCGCGCTCTTCGTCTCCTTTCTCGCACTCGGCCTCCTCTGGTCCACCTCCCGCTTCCGCGGCGACCGCTCCGGCCGCCCGCTGCCCACCGCCGTCCAGCGGGTGGCCGACGCGCCGACCACCCGGACCGCGCTGCGCGTCCTCGGACTCGCCGCCGCCCTTCTCGTCCTGCTGCACCTCCTCCTCGGTCCCGACGACCCCGCCCGCAATCCCGCTCCCGGCGCCGTCTACGTCCTGCTCTGGGTCGGACTCGTCCCCGCCTCCCTCCTCCTCGGCCCCGTCTGGAGCCTGCTCAACCCGCTGCGCACCCTGCACCGGCTGCTGCGCCGCCTTCACCGCCTGCTGCGCCGCGGCCCCCTCGCCCCGGACCGGCCCGCGCACCCCCTTCCACCTCGGCTCGGCCTCTGGCCCGCCGCCATCGGCCTCTTCGGCTTCACCTGGCTCGAGCTCGTTTCCCCCGACCCCGCCTCGCGCACCACCCTCCTGACCGCCTTCGTCGTCTTCGGCACCGTCCAGCTCGGCCTCGCGGCCCGCTTCGGCGAATCGTGGTTCGCCGAAGGAGACCCCTTCGAGGCGTACTCCACCCTCCTGGCCCGCTTCTCCCCCCTCGGCCGCCGCGACGACGGCCGCCTGGTCCTCCGTAACCCCTTCCACGGACTCGACGCCACACCCGAGCGGCCGGGACTCGTCGCCACCGTCTGCGTCCTGCTCGGGTCAACCGCCTATGACGGGTTCTCCGACAACCCCTCGTGGATCAACACCATTCAGACCTCCCCCCTCGGCCGGACCCCCGCGGCCACCCTCGGACTCCTGGGCTCCGTCATCCTCGTCGCCACCCTCTACTGCCTCTGCGCCGCGGCCACCCGCCTGGTCTCCGGCCCGCTCCCGGGACCGCTGACCGCCTTCGCGCACTCCCTCCTTCCCATCGCTCTCGGTTACCTCGTAGCCCACTATTTCTCCCTGTTCGTCACGGAAGCGTCACGCACAGTAATCATTGCGGGGGGTGTTGGCCATGCCCCCGCACCCGCCCCACCCCTGGACCCCGGCGGCCTCGCGGCACTCCAGGTCATCGCCGTCGTCAGCGGCCACGTCCTCGGAGTCATCGCCGCGCACGACCGTTCCGTACGCCTCTTCCCGCCCGCCCGGGCGGTCGCCGGGCAACTGCCCCTGCTCGCGCTGATGATCACGTACACCCTCGGGGGGCTGAGCCTCCTGCTGAACTGAGAACCGAGGACCGGCATGATGGACCCCGTGCCTCCAGCCCACCCCCTGCGCCGCGCCCCGATCCAGCAGCGCAGCGCCGACCGGCTCGCCCGGATCCTCGACGCCTGCGCCGAACTCCTCGACGAGACGGGGTACGAGAACCTGAGCACCCGGGCCGTCGCCGTCCGCGCGCGTGTCCCGATCGGCTCGGTCTACCGCTTCTTCGGCAACAAGCGGGCCATGGCCTACGCCCTCGCCGAACGCAACCTCGACCGCTACGCCGAAGGCATCACCGCGCGGCTCGCGGCCCTTCCGGACGCGCACTGGCGGCCCGTGGTGGACGCGGTCCTCGACGAGTACCTCGCGATGAAACGCACCGTCCCCGGCTTCGCCCTGGTCGATTTCGGCGTGCCCCCGCCGCCGTCGAGCGAGGCGGCGGACCCCGCCGACCCGAACGACCTGGTCGCCGGCCGCCTGACCGAACTGCTCTGCCTGCACCTGGGCCGCACTCCCGACCCGGTCCTGCGGCGTACGGTCCTGGTCGCGGTCGAAGCCACCGACGCCCTCGTGCAGCTCGCCTTCCGGACCGCCCCGTCCGGGGATCCCGACATCATCGACGAGATACGGGCGATGATGCACGCGTACCTCGCCCGAGTCCTGGACTGACCCTCGGCCCCTCGGCCCCTCGGCCCCTCGGGCCCTTTGAATGCTCGGACCCACCGGCCTGCGGACGCTCCGACGCTCGGCCTCCCGCTCGGATACCCGCGCGCCCGCTGCTCCGCCGCACCCGAGGCGCGCTCCTCGCTGCCCGCGGACCCGAATCCGCCGGTCCGGAGGCCGGCGGTGTTCGGCACGCGCAAGGGGCTCCCCACCGTCCGTACCGGTCGGTATGCTCGGGTCGCCCGCGTGACACCGCAGCCTGCCGTCCCCAGGAGGGCCCATGTCCCGTACCGCCCTGCGCATCTGCCCCCTGTGCGAAGCCACCTGCGGCCTCACCCTGACCATCGAGGGAACCGCCGTCACAGGCGCCCGCGGCGATCGGAAGGACGTCTTCAGCCAGGGGTTCATCTGCCCTAAGGGCGCCGCGTTCGGCGCCCTCGACGCCGACCCCGACCGGCTGCGCACCCCTCTCGTCCGCCGTGACGGCACGCTCCAGGAAGCCACCTGGGACGAGGCGTTCGACGCCATCGCGGCCGCCGTTCCCCCGCTCGTCGAGCGCTACGGACCCCAGTGCACGGGCGTCGTCCTGGGCAACCCCAACGTCCACACCATGGCCGGCGCCCTCTATCCGCCCCTGCTCCTCAAAGCCCTCGCCACCCGCAACCTCTTCACCGCCAGCACCCTGGACCAGATGCCCAAGCACGTCTCCAGCGGCCTGCTCTTCGGTGACCCCTTCGCCATCCCGGTGCCCGACCTCGACCGCACCGACTTCCTGCTGCTCATCGGCGCGAATCCGGTCGAATCCAATGGCTCCCTGTGCACCGCCCCCGATTTCCCCGGCCGGCTGAAGGCCCTGCGCGCCCGCGGCGGCACCCTCGTCGTCGTCGACCCGCGGCGCACCCGCACCGCACGCCTGGCGGACCGCCACCTCGCCCCGCGCCCCGGCAGCGACGCCCTGCTCCTCGCGGCCCTCGCGCACACCCTGCTCGCCGAGAAGCTGACCGACCCGGGAGTCCTCACGGAACATCTGGAGGGACTCGGGGAACTCTCCGAAGCCCTCCGCGCGTTCACCCCCCAAGAGGTCGCACCCGCCTGCGACCTGTCCGCCGATGAGATCCGGCTGCTCGCCCGCGACCTGGCCGCCGCCCCGACCGCCGCCGTCTACGCCCGGATCGGCAGTTGCACCGTCGCCCACGGCACCCTCGCCAGCTGGCTGGTCGACGTACTGAACATCCTCACCGGCAATCTCGACCGTCCCGGCGGCGCGCTGTTCCCGCTCTCCGCGACCGCCGCGGCGCCCCGGGCCGCCGCCGGGCCCGGGCGGGGGTTCGCGCTCGGCCGCTGGGCCAGCCGGGTCTCCGGCCACCCCGAGGTCAAGGGTGAACTGCCCATGGCCGCCCTCGCCGAGGAGGTCGAGACCCCGGGGGAGGGGCAGATCCGGGTGGTGATCGCCGTCGCCGCCAACCCGGTGCTGTCCGCGCCCGACGGCGACCGGCTCGACCGGGCGCTGTCCGGGCTCGACTTCATGGTCTCGGTCGACCCGTACCTCAACGAGACCTCGCGCCACGCCCATGTCGTCCTGCCTCCGCCGCCGCCCGCCCAAAGTTCCCACTTCGACTTCGCCTTCAACGGTTTCGCCGTGCACAACCAGGCGCGCTATTCGCCCCCCGCCATCCCGCTGGAGGAGGGGCGGATGGACGAGTGCGACATCCACGCCCGGCTGATCCTCGCCGTCTCCGGGCGGCACGGCGCCGACCCCCGGACCGTGGACGAAGCCGCCATCGCCGACACCCTGGCGCGGGCGGCCGCCGATCCGCAGTCGCCGCTTTCCGGTGCCGACCCGCGGGCATGGGCGGGGACGCTCACGGGCCACACCGGTCCCGAGCGGCGGCTCGACATGATGCTGCGCCTGGGCCCGTACGACCTGACCCTCGACGACCTCCTCCGCGAGCCGCACGGGGTGGACCTCGGCCCCCTCGCCTCCCGCGTGCCCGGCCTGCTCAAGACCCGCAGCGGCAGGATCGAACTGCTCCCGGACCCGATCGCCGCCGAGCTGCCCCGGCTGCGCGAGGCGCTCGCGCACCGCCCCGCCGCCCTGGTGCTCGTGGGCCGCCGCCACCTGCGGTCCAACAACAGCTGGCTGCACAACATCCCGGCCCTGACCGGGGGTTCCAACCGCTGCACCTTGCACGTCCACCCCGACGATGCCGGACGCCTCGGCCTCGCCGACGGCGGCCGCGCCAGGATCACCGCCGACGGTGGCAGCCTCGAGGTGCCGGTCGAGGTCACCGACGCCATCCGGCCCGGGGTGGTCAGCCTCCCGCACGGCTGGGGCCACGACCGGCCCGGTACGCGGCTCGGCGCCGCCGGGGTGGTGCCCGGAGTCAATGTGAATCAGCTCCTGGACGGGTCCCGGCTCGACCCGCTGTCGGGTACCGCCGTGCTCAACGGCTTCCCGGTGGAGCTGGTGCCACTGCCCTGAGCTGGGGTTTTGCTCGTATTGCTCACGCGTCGACGTCTTGTTGGGGTTACCGGGGGACACCTACGTTCCCAGCATGCTGACCTTCCTCGGCTTCGCCATGATCGCGACCTTCCTGGTCCTGATCATGATGAAGAAAATGTCGCCCATCGCGGCGCTCGTTCTCATCCCCGCGCTCTTCTGCGTGTTCGCCGGCAAGGGCGCGCATCTGGGCGACTACGTCATCGACGGCGTCGGCAAGCTGGCGCCGACCGCCGCCATGCTGATGTTCGCCATCGTCTACTTCGGCGTCATGATCGATGTGGGCCTCTTCGACCCGGTCGTCCGGGGCATCCTGCGCTTCTGCAAGGCCGACCCGATGCGGGTGGTGGTCGGTACGGCGGTGCTGGCCGCGATCGTCTCGCTCGACGGGGACGGCTCGACCACCTTCATGATCACGGTGTCGGCCATGTACCCGCTCTACAAGCGGCTCGGCCTCAGCCTGGTGGTGATGACCGGAGTCGCCGCCACGGCCAACGGCGTCATGAACACCCTGCCGTGGGGCGGCCCGACCGCCCGCGCCGCGACCGCGCTCAAGCTCGACGCCGCCGACATCTTCGTACCGATGATCCCGGCCCTGGCCGTCGGTCTGCTGTGCGTCTTCGTCCTGGCCTACGTGCTCGGGCTGCGCGAACGCCGTCGGGTGGGCGTGCTGTCCCTGCCCGGTTCGGCGGATGCGCGCGTGGGCGCCGGTGCCGGCGTGGGCTCCGATGCCGATGCCGCCGCTGACGTGGATGTGGATGCCCGGGTCGCCGTGGGCGTGCCCGTCGATGTGTCGGCGGCGTCCGGACGCGTCGTCCCGGCCGGTACGGGCGCCACCGCTTCCGGGGCCGCCGCCGACGCCCTGGACGCGGATGCGGCCTCCGCCGCCGGACCGGCCCGCGCCGGTGTCGGGAGCCGGGCCTCCGACGGGCCCGGGGTTTCGGAGGACGAGGGGTTCCAGGGGCTGGATCCTGCCCGGGCCACTCTTCGGCCGCGGCTCTACTGGTTCAATGCCGGGCTCACCATGGTCCTGCTCACCGCCATGATCATGGAGCTGCTCCCCATCCCCGTGCTCTTCCTGCTCGGGGCCGCCCTCGCGCTCACCGTCAACTATCCGAAGATGGCCGAGCAGAAGGCCCGTATCGCCGCGCACGCCGACAACGTCCTCAACGTCGCGGGGATGGTCTTCGCCGCCGCCGTCTTCACCGGAGTGCTCACCGGCACCGGCATGGTCAAGGACATGGCGGGCTGGCTGGTCGGGGCCATTCCCGACGGGATGGGCCCGCACATGGCGCTCGTCACCGGCCTGCTCAGCCTGCCGCTCACCTACTTCATGTCCAACGACGGTTTCTACTTCGGCGTCCTGCCCGTCCTCGCCGAGGCCGGGGCCGCGCACGGGGTCTCCCCGCTCGCGATCGCCCGCGCCTCCCTGGCCGGTCAGGCCCTGCACATGTCCAGCCCGCTGGTCCCGGCGGTCTATGTCCTCGTCGGCATGGCCAAGGTCGAATTCGGTGACCACACCCGCTTCACCGTGAAGTGGGCGGCCCTCACGTCCCTCGTCGTGCTGGGGGCGGGGATGCTTTTCGGCACCGTCTGACCCTGGCGCACAGAAAACTACCGACGCTAGTTTGTAGGGTGGCCGCGAGGTCCATGCGGTTCACGCGGTCCATGCGGTTCACGCGCTCGTGCTCGGGAGGAATGCGATGAAGGCCCACGACGGGATGTACATAGGCGGGGAATGGCGGCCCGCCGCCGGACAGGACCGGATCGAGGTCGTCAACCCGGCCGACGAGCAGGTCATCGCCAGTGTCCCGGCCGGGACCGAGGAGGACGTGGACGCGGCCGTACGGGCCGCCCGCGCCGCCTTCCCCGGCTGGGCCGCGACCCCGCCCGCCGAGCGGGCCGCGCGGCTGGGCGCCCTGCGGGACGTCCTGGTCGCCCGGAAGAGCGAGATCGCGGAGACCATCACCGCGGAGCTCGGTTCCCCGCTCGGCTTCTCCGAGATGGTCCACGTCGGGGCGCCCATCGCCGTGGCCCACTCGTTCGCCGAGCTGGGGGCGGCCTACGCCTTCGAGGAGCGCATCGGGAACTCCACCGTCCTGCTCGAACCGGTGGGTGTCGTCGGGGCCATCACTCCCTGGAACTATCCCCTGCACCAGGTCGTTGCCAAGGTGGCACCCGCTCTCGCCGCCGGCTGCACCGTCGTCCTCAAGCCCGCCGAGGACACCCCGCTGACCGCACAGCTCTTCGCCGAAGCGGTGCACGAGGCGGGCATTCCCGCCGGAGTGTTCAACCTGGTGACCGGCACCGGTCCGGTCGCCGGACAGGCGCTGGCCGCCCACCCCGGGGTGGACCTCGTCTCCTTCACCGGCTCGACCGCCGTCGGCAAGCGGATCGGCGCCACCGCGGGCGCCGCCATCAAGCGGGTCGCCCTCGAACTGGGCGGCAAATCGGCCAATGTCATCCTCCCCGGGGCCGACCTCGCCAAGGCGGTCGCGGCCGGAGTGGGTCACGTCATGAACAACGCGGGCCAGAGCTGCAATGCCCTGACCCGGATGCTCGTCCACCGCGACGACTACGAGGAAGCCGTCTCCCTCGCCGCCGCGGCGGTCGCGAAATACCCCACCGGCGACCCGCGTGACCCGGCCACCCGCCTTGGGCCGGTCATCAACGCCAAGCAGCACGAGCGCGTCCGTGGCTACATCGCCAAGGGCGTCGAGGAAGGTGCCCGCCTGGTCGCCGGCGGCTCCGACGCGCCCGCGGAGCGCGGGTACTTCGTCGCGCCCACCGTCTTCGCCGATGTCACCCCGGACATGACCATCGCGCAGGAGGAGATCTTCGGCCCCGTGCTGTCGATCCTCGCCTACGCCGACGAGGACGAGGCCCTGAGCATCGCCAACGGCACCGTCTACGGGCTCGGCGGCGCGGTGTGGGCGGCGGACGAGGCGACCGCCGTGGCCTTCGCCCGCCGCATGGACACCGGACAGGTGGACATCAACGGCGGCCGGTTCAACCCGCTCGCGCCCTTCGGCGGCTACAAGCAGTCCGGTGTCGGCCGCGAACTGGGCCCGCACGGCCTGGCCGAGTACCTCCAGACCAAGTCCCTGCAGTTCTGAGCCCCGGAAACACGGAGACGACGATCATGGTCCGCGCCGCCATCCTGCCCGCCATCGGAGCACCCCTGGAGATCCGGGAGATCGTGCTCCCCGACCCCGGACCCGGGCAGGTCCGGGTCAAGCTCACCGCCGCCGGGGTGTGCCACTCGGACCTCTCCCTCACCGACGGCACCATGCGGGTGCCCGTACCGGCCGTCCTCGGCCATGAGGGTTCCGGCACCGTCCTCGCGGCCGGCGAGGGCGTCACCCACGTCGCCCCCGGCGACGGGGTGGTCCTCAACTGGGCCCCGTCCTGCGGGCAGTGCCACCACTGCTCGATCGGCGAGGTCTGGCTCTGCGTCAACGCCCTCGCGGGGGTCGGTGCCGTCTACGCCCACGACGCGCAGGGCACCGAGCTGCACCCCGGGCTCAATGTGGCCGCCTTCGCGGAGGAGACCGTCGTCGCGGCCCACTGTGTGCTGCCCGCACCGGCCGGGGTCCCGCTCGCCGAAGCCGCGCTGCTCGGCTGCGCCGTCCTCACCGGCTATGGCGCCGTCCACCACAGCGCCCAGGTCCGGCCCGGCGAGTCCGTCGCCGTCTTCGGTGTCGGCGGGGTCGGCCTGGCCGCGCTCCAGGCGGCCCGGATCGCGATGGCGGGCCCGATCGTGGCCGTGGACGTCTCCCCGGCCAAGGAGGAGTTGGCCCGCGCGGCCGGGGCGACCGAGTTCGTCCTCGCCTCCGACACCACGGCCAAGGAGATCCGCTCCCTGACCGGCGGCCGGGGCGTGGACGTCGCGATCGAGTGCGTCGGCCGGGCCGAGACCATCCGTGGTGCCTGGGAGTCGACGCGACGCGGCGGCCGGACGACGGTCGTCGGGATCGGGGGCAAGGAACAGCAGGTCACCTTCCACGCCCTGGAGATCTTCCACTTCGCCCGCACCCTCACCGGCTGCGTCTACGGCAACAGCGACCCGGCCCGGGACCTGCCGATCCTGGCGGCGCACGTCCGGGCCGGCCGCCTCGACCTCGGCGCCCTGGTGACCGACCGCATCGGCCTCGACGGCATCCCGGCCGCCTTCGACGCGATGCTCGCGGGCAAGGGGGGCCGCTCCCTGGTCGTGTTCTAGCCCCTGGCCTCCGGCCCTGGGCGCGGGTGGCGGGTGGCGGTACCGGGCCCGGTGCGGGTGCGTCGCCCGCGCGCAGGGGCCGGGCCGACTGCTCCCGCCTCCCGCGCCCAGGCCTGGCCTGCGTTCGGCTCCCCGAGCCTCGCGTCCGGAGTGGGTGTACGGTTCCTGCGCCCTGGGGCCCCGGTGGCCGCGCGCCCCCCCACGCGGCGGAGTGCCCCCTCTGGCCCCGGGGGCCGACCGGGCCCGCCCCGAGCCCGACCCCGCCCCGAGCCCGCCCCCCTACGCCGTGCGCAGCGCTTCGTATTGGAGGGTCAGGCCGTCCAGGAGGGCCGTCAGGCCCGTTTCGAATGCGCCCTGGTCCACCTCCTGGCGGCGTTCGGCCAGGAGGTGGGCCTGGCCCAAGTGGGGGTAGTCGGCCGGGTCGTACGCCGCCTCGTCGTCCACGAAACCCCGGGCGAACGAGGCCACCGCCGAGCCCAGGATGAAGTACCGCATCAGCGCGCCGATCCGGGTCGCCTGCGCGGGCGGCCAGCCCGCCGCCGTCATCGCGCCGAAGACCGCGTCGGCCACCCGCAGCCCGGCCGGGCGCCGGCCCGGGCCCCGGGCCAGTACCGGCACGATGTGGGGATGGTCGGCCAGCGCCTCGCGGTAGGAGTGCGCCCAGTCGGCCAGCGCCGTGCGCCAGTCCCGCGGATCCCCGTCCTCGAACATCGACAGGTCCACCCGCGCGCTCACCGCGTCCGCGACCGCCTCCAGGATCTGGTCCTTGGTGCGGAAATGGTTGTACAGGGACGGCCCGCTGACCCCCAGGGCCGCCGCCAGCCGTCGGGTGGAGACCGCCTCCAGGCCCTCCGCGTCCACCAGCGCGCCCGCCGCCTCGACGATGCGTTCTCTGCTCAGCAGGGGCTTGCGCGGTCTGGCCATGCGCCACATAGTAGGGCCTGCCCGCCATAAACTAGCGGCGCTAATTTATGGCGCCGGCCAACGCGTCCGAGGGGTGGCCATGAACCTGGAACTCAGCGAGGAACAGACCGCGGTGCGGCAGCTCGCCCGCGACTTCGCGGACCGCGAGGTCGCGCCGTACGCCGCCGCATGGGACCGCGCCGAGCGCGTGGACCGCGCCGTCGTCAAGAAGCTCGGCGCCGTCGGCTTCCTCGGCCTGACCGTCCCCGAGCAGTACGGCGGCTCCGGCGGTGACCACCTCTCCTACGTCCTGGTCACCGAGGAACTGGGCCGCGCCGACTCCGCCGTGCGCGGCATCGTCTCCGTATCCCTCGGGCTCGTCGCCAAGACCATCGCCGCCTGGGGGAACGAGGAGCAGAAGCGCGATTGGCTGCCGCGCCTGTGCTCCGGCGACGCCCTCGGCTGCTTCGGCCTCACCGAGCCCGGCACTGGTTCCGACGCCGGGAACCTCACCACCCGCGCCGTCCACGACCCCGCCACCGGCACCTACACCGTCAACGGCGCCAAGATGTTCATCACCAACGGCACCTGGGCCGACGTCGTCCTCCTCTTCGCCCGCACCAACGACGAGCCCGGCCACCGCGGTGTCTCCGCCTTCCTCGTCCCCACGGACACCCCCGGTCTGACCCGCCGCGAGATCCACGGCAAGCTCGGCCTGCGCGGCCAGGCCACCGCCGAGCTCACCTTCGACGACATGCGCGTGCCCGCCTCCGCCCTGCTCGGCCCCGAGGGCAAGGGCTTCTCGGTCGCGATGTCCGCGCTGGCCAAGGGCCGGATGTCGGTCGCCGCGGGCTGCGTCGGCATCGCGCAGGCGGCGCTGGACGCCTCCCTCGCGTACGCCGCCCAGCGCGAGCAGTTCGGCCGACCGATCGCCGGCCACCAGCTCGTCCAGGAGCTGATCGCCGACATCTCCGTGGACGTGGACGCGGCCCGGCTGCTCACCTGGCGGGTCGCCGACCTCATCGACCGCGGGCTCCCCTTCGCGACCGAGTCCTCCACCGCCAAGCTCTTCGCCTCCGAAGCGGCGGTCCGCGCCGCGAGCAACGCCCTGCAGGTGCACGGTGGTTACGGATACATCGACGAGTTCCCGGCGGGGAAGCTGCTGCGCGACGCCCGGGTGATGACCCTCTACGAAGGCACCAGCCAGATCCAGAAGCTGCTCATCGGCCGCTCCCTGACCGGCGTCTCGGCCTTCTGACCCCACAGGCCTTCCCCACGCCCGCGCCCGCGCCCACGCCCGCGCCCCACGCCCCGCGCCCGCGCCCCACGCCCCGCGGGCCTCCCCGCGCCCCGCCCGGCCCCCAACACCCGGCTCTGAGTACGCACATGAGTACGCGAGCGGATTACCCCCGCCGCGTCCGCTCGCGATGCTGGAGCCATGAACGAGACACCGGTCAAGCAGCAGAACACGGGGGCCTACTACGGCCAGGCCGTCGCCTCCTTCGGCATCGCCATGGGCGCCGTCGCCCTGGGGATCTACAACCTGGAGGCGAACGCATGGGTCCGGGCCTTCCTCGGCATCGCGGTCCTCTACCTCACCACCTCCGCCTTCACGCTCGCCAAGGTGGTCCGCGACCGCCAGGAGGTGACGCAGATCGTCACCCGGGTCGACCAGGCGCGGATGGAGAAGATCATGACGGAGTACGACCCCTTCTCGCCGAGGCCGCCGCTGCCGAAGCCCGCGCAAGACCGCTAAGCGCTTGCTCACCCTCCGGTAAGGTATTCACTTCCACACGGGGACGAGCACGGCGAAGAGGGTGAGCGGCGATGGACATCGCGGACCAGGCGACGACCGGCGGCTACCAGCCGTGGTCGGAGGTCACCCCCGACGCCGCGCGCAGGCTGCTGATCGCCGCCGTCGAGGCCTTCGCCGAGCGCGGCTACCACGCCACCACCACGCGTGACATCGCGGGGCGGGCCGGGATGAGCCCGGCCGCGCTCTACATCCACTACAAGACCAAGGAAGAGCTGCTCCACCGGATCAGCCGGATCGGCCACGACAAGGCCCTGGAGATCCTGGAGACGGCCGCGGACGTGCCCGGCACCGCCGCCGAGCGGCTCGAGGCCGCCGTCCGGTCCTTCGTGCTGTGGCACGCCGCGCACCACACCACCGCGCGGGTGGTCCAGTACGAGCTGGACGCCCTCGCCCCGGAACACCGTTCCGAGATCGTGGCGCTGCGCCGCCGCAGCGACGCGGCCGTCCGCCGGATCCTCGCCGACGGGGTCCGCGCGGGGGAGTTCGACGTACCGGACGTGCCCGGCACCACCCTCGCCGTGCTGTCGCTGTGCATCGACGTGGCCCGCTGGTTCAGCACGTCCGGGCACCGCACCCCCGACGAGGTCGGCGCGCTCTACGCCGGCCTCGTGCTCCGCATGGTCGGGGCGCGGCAGGGTCGGGACGGCCCGGCCGCGCCGCAAGCGGCTCAGAAGTAGTAGCGGGACACCGTCTCCGCCACGCACACCGGCTTGTCGGCGCCCTCGCGCTCGACCGTCACCGTCGCGGCGACCTGCACCCCCTCGCCCACCTCCGTCACCTCGGTGATCACGGCGGTGGACCGCAGCCGCGAGCCGACCGGTACCGGGGCGGGGAAACGCACCTTGTTCGTCCCGTAGTTGATGCCCATCCTCATGCCCTCGACCCGCATCGTCTGCGGTACCAGGCTGGGCAGCAGGGACAGCGTGAGATAGCCGTGCGCGATGGTCGTCCCGAAGGGGCCGGACGCCGCGCGCTCGGGGTCGACGTGGATCCACTGGTGATCGCCGGTGGCGTCCGCGAAGAGATCGATCCGCTTCTGGTCGATCTCCAGCCATTCGCTCGGCCCCAGCGCCTCACCGACCCCGGCGCGCAGTTCCTCGGCGGACGTGAAGATCCTCGGCTCGGCCATGCTGTGCCCCTGTCTCGATCAACGAATAAGCGCTTGCTCAGCATGCTGTGACCGCATGGGTCTGTCAACGGACGCCCGCGGGCACCGGCTACGCTCGGCCCGGTGCCGCAGATTCCCGAAAAAGTCCACGAACTCACCGTCGGCCAGCTGTCCGCGCGTAGCGGCGCGGCGGTCTCCGCGCTCCATTTCTACGAGACCAAGGGCCTGATCAGCAGCCGCCGCACCGCGGGCAACCAGCGCCGCTACACCCGGGACGCGCTGCGCCGGGTCGCCTTCGTCCGCGCCGCCCAGCGCGTCGGCATCCCGCTGGTCACCATCCGCGAGGCCCTGGCGCAGCTCCCGGAGGAGCGCACCCCCACGCACGAGGACTGGGCCCGGCTGTCCGAGAACTGGCGCGCCGAGCTCGACCAGCGGATCAAGCAACTGGGGCGCCTGCGCGACCACTTGAGCGACTGCATCGGCTGTGGCTGCCTCTCGCTGGAGACCTGTGTCCTGTCCAACCCGGACGACGTCTTCGGCGACCGCATCACCGGCTCCCGTCTCTACGTCACGCCCCGGTAGCGAGCAGCGCCAGCGCCACCGCGACCAGTTCCTCGTTGGAGCGGGCGGGGCGACCGTCCGGAAGATGGAGTACGTCGCCCAGTCCGGTCCGCGCCCATCGGCGCGGCCCCCTTCCCGCGCCGTCGAGCAACACGTCCCAGGCGGCGGCATCCCGGCCGTACACCAGCACCTCACGCGCCCCGCCCACCCCGCTCACCCCACCCCAGGAACCCGCCGGACCATCCAACCTCTCCAACCCCTCCGGACCCACCAACCCCTGCGCCCCCACCTCCACGACCAGCCGCGCCACCGCCCCCCGCACCGACAGCACCCCCGCCGCCCCCACGCCCCCCGCCGCCCCCACGCCCCCCGGCACCACCGCGTCCACCGCCACCCCCCGCTCGGCCAGCGCCCCCGCGAGCTCCGCCGCCCCCGGCTCCGCGAACCGCACCTCCGCCCGGTCCGGCAGCACCTCCCAGGACCGCACCCGGGCCACCCGCGCCGCGGGGTCCGGTTCCGTGCCCACGCTCGCGCACACCACCAGCGGGGCCGCGACCCCGCCCTCCCGCAGGGCCCGCAGCACCGGCCCGACCACCCTGGGCGACAGGCTCTCGCGCCCGCACGGGGTCCGCGGGCGCACCAGGACCTCGGCGGCCCCGGCGGCCACGGACCGTAACGCCGACTACACCAGGGCCTGCGGGGACATCGGCACCGCGGCCCCGTCGGCCGCGGTCCGCGCACCGTTCAGCGCCACCTGGGGCCGGGCCCCCGCACCCGCGCCGGGGCCCGCTCCCGCCTCAGCCATCAGCCCGCGCACCCACCCGCGTCACGCCGAGTCCGCGAGCGCCGGTCTGGGCACCACGATCCCGCAGCCCGCGCACACCGGCCCGACCCAGTGGCCCGGCCCGGCCGGCGCGGGCCAGCGCAGCTCCTGGTCCCCGCACACCGGGCAGGCCGTGCCCGGCTCCGACTCCAGGGCCTTGACCAGCCGCCGCAGCACCTCGCCCAGCGCGCCCTCGGGGCGGACGTCCGGATCGGCGCAGCGCACCACCGCCTCGCCGCTCCACGCCCACTCCGGCCGGCGCAGCCCGTCGTGCTTCTCCCGGCGCCTGCGCTCGGCGAAATGGCGTTCGTACTCCAGCCACACCGCCCGCGCGTCCTCCAGCTCCTCCAGCGCCGCGACCAGCCGCAGCGGGTCCGCGCCCCGGTCGTCGGGCCCTATCCCGTGCCGGTCGCACAGGTGCCACCAGGTCGCCCGGTGGCCGTACGGGGCGAAACGCTCCAGACAGCGGCGCAGGGAATGGCGCCGCAGAGCCCGGTCGTTGCCCGCGTCGCGCACCTGGTACGCCAGACTACGGAAACCCGCCATCACACCTGCACCTCCGTCGCGCTCGTGCTCGCATGCGGGCTGCTCGCACACGGCATCGAGTGACGTCACATGTCCTTGATGTGCCCAACATGCCCGCCCGGGCGCGGGCGCATGCGGGGGCGGTCGAGGCGTGCGGGTGGCACATGGCCGGAAGTCAGTGCCCCACGCGCCCCGCCAGAGTGACCAGACGGGCAAGTTCCGCATGGCAGATATCGCTGTGCGCCCCGGAAGGCGCCCCTCCGTGCCGCACCACGGACGCCGCGTCCACGCTCACGCATCCGGAGGCCGGCAGACCCCCGCGCAGCGCCGCGTCCAGGGTCAGCCGGACCGCGCCCGGCACCTCCTGGATGCCGTCGTGCCCGACGGCGCCCCAGCGGGTGTCGAAACCCGCGAATCCAGCCGCGTCCCCGGCCATCCGGGAGGCCAGCGGGTAGAGCACCTTCAGCGCCGTGTCGTAGTCGGAATGGCAGGCCACCACCGGGCCGTCCACCCGGGTGTGGAGGCCGTGCAGGTCCCCGCCGCCCGGCCCGAAGGGCAGCCGCGCGGCGAACGCGTAGTGGGAGAAAGCCCCTTGGAGCAGGGTCACCGAGCGCACGCACCTCGGGCCGCCCTCCGGCACCCCGCGCAGCGCGAACGACACGAGGCGGGCCCCGAAGCTGTGCCCGATCAGGTGGACGCGCGGGCCGGGGCCGCCGCCCGCAGGCCGCGCCAGCCCCGCCAGGACCGGGCCGAGTCCGTGCTCGCCGACGGTTCCGGCCCGCTTCTTCATCTGGTAGTAAGTGGCCTGCCGCAGCAGCTCCTTGGCCCCGTTCCACAGCGAGTGCCCGACGGATCCGAGCGAGAGGCCCCGCGCCCCCGGCTCCGGTGGCGCGCCGTCCAGCGCCCCGGTCTCGGCCAGCGCGTCCGTAAAGGCGCGGCACACCTCCAGCACGTCCTCGGTGAACATCAGCGGCACGGGGCCCGAGGCGGCGGCCAGCGCGCCCTCGGTCGTGTCCGTACCGCTCAACTCGCGCACCAGGGCGCCGAATTCGACTAAAGCCGACACGGAGTCCGGCTGTTCGTCGAGGAGGTGTGCCAGCCGGTCCAGCTCGGTCTCCCGGCCGGGCCAGAACTCCCCGAGCGCCCGCCGCGTCCCGGCGTCCAGCCGCGCCGCGCAGCAGCCCTCCCCGAGCGCGCCCTGGTGCTCGAAGTCCGGTATCGGCTCGTCGGAGAAGCGGATGGAGGGCCAGACGACCCCCACGTACCCGGGCCGCACCCCCGCCCCCAGCAGACCGGGGAACGGCGCGAAGAACTGGTCGTAGAGCCGGGTCGCCGCCGTGCGGTCGCTGTTCCAGCCGTGCGCGAAGACCAGCAGGTCCGTCGCGTCCAGGCGGGCCACCGCGTCCCGGGTGGCCGGGTCCACGTCCCCGTCGGCGTCGAAGGTCAGCTCCACGTACGGCCGTACGCCCACACCCGCGGCTCCCGCACCCGACAGCCCCGCACCCGCACCCGACAGCCCCGCACCCGCACCCGCACCCGCACCCGCCATGACGTCCCCCTCCGCGTCGCGCCGCCGGGCCGCGGCGCGGCCGGTGTGCCGACAGCATCCTGCGGGAGCCCCCGCCCGGCCAGCCCCGCGGCAGCACCGGGGGCGGAGCACCCCGCGGCCCCGCCGCCCCCTGCCTCAGCGGTAGAGCAGGTACCCCTCCCGCACCGCCGCGAACCGCGTCAGCCCCGGCTCCCAGTCGGCCGCGACCTCCGACACCCCCGCCCCCGCGTCCACCATCCGCCGCACCCGGTCCGAGCCGGTCAGCCGGTCGATCCACTGGTCCGCGCGCCAGGCGAACCCGCTCCAGCCGCGCCGCGCGCTCACCAGCAGCCCGATCCCCGTCCGCACCGGATCGAAGACCTCCGGATCGTGCACCAGCAGGCGCACCCCACCGCACACCCGCCCCACGTGCTTGGAGAAGGACGGCGTGAAGTACGCCTCCCGGAACCACACCCCGGGCAGCCCCAGCGCGTCGGCCTCCAGGGCCCACCGCCGGTCGATGCCTTCGGCTCCCAGCACCTGGAAGGGCGTGGTGGTGCCGCGCCCCTCGGACAGGTTCGTCCCCTCGAACAGGCAGGTCCCTGCGTACGCGAGCGCCGTGTCCGGGGTCGGCATGTTGGGACTCGGCGGCACCCAGGGCAGGCCGGTCTCCGCGAAGCGCGCCGCGCGCCGCCACCCGGACATGCGGAGCGTGCGCAGCCGGGCCGGCCGCGCCGCCAGGAACTCGCCGTTGAACAGCAGGGCCAGCTCGGCCGCCGTCATCCCGTGCGCGAGCGCGATCGGCTCCCGGCCCACCCCGCTCGCGTACGCGCGGTCCAGCACCGGACCGGCGGCCCGCGCCCCGCCGATCGGGTTGGGCCGGTCCAGCACCACCAGGGCCTTGTCCGCCAGCGCGGCCGCCCGCATGCAGTCGTACAGCGTCCAGATGTAGGTGTAGAACCGCGCCCCCACGTCCTGGACGTCGAAGAGCACCGTGTCCACCCCGGCCGCCGTGAAGACGTCCGCGAGCGCCTGCCCGCTCTTGTCGTAGATGTCGTACACGGGCAGCCCGGTCGCCGGATCGCGCGAGGTCCCCTCCGAGCCGCCCGCCTGCGCGGTCCCGCGGAACCCGTGCTCGGGCCCGAACACCGCGACCAGCTTCACGCGTTCGTCCGCGTGCAGTACGTCGACCAGGTGGCGCGCGTCGGCGGTGATCCCGGTGGGGTTGGTGACCACCCCGACCCGCTGCCCGGCGAGCTCCCCGTACCCGTCGGCCATCAGCCGCTCCAGCCCGGTCACCACCCGCTCCGGCGACCTCGCCTCCGGCCGCTCCGGCGACCTCGCCTCCGGCCGCGCCCGCGACCTCGGCTCCGGCTTCGCCCCCGGCGCGGCGGCGCCGACCGCGCCCGCGGCCCCCAGCGCCCCCGCCACTCCCAGCAGTCCCCGTCGTGACAGATCCATCGGCTCACGCTAGGCGTCGGCACTCTTCCACTCCGGCATACCGACTGGTTAGTCTGCCGTCGACCGGCGCGATCCGGCGCGGGCCGCGGCAGGCGACGAAGGGCGATCCAGTGAGCACGGACCAGCACCGCCGACAGGAGTACGACGGCCGGCACGGCTACGAAGGGGCGCGCGTCGTCCTCACCGGCGCGGGCGGCGGCATCGGCGCCGCCCTCGCGCGCCGGTTCGCCGCCGAGGGGGCCACCGTCGTGGTCAACGACCTCGACCCCGCCAAGGCCGCGGCCGTGGCGGCGGAGATCGGACCCCGGGCGATCGCGCTGCCCGGCGACGCCTCGGCCATCGTGGCGGACGCCCGCGAGGCGCTGGGCGGGACGGTGGACGTCTACTGCGCCAACGCCGGTCTCGCCTCGGGCGGTGACGCCTTCGCCGACGAGGCCGTCTGGGACGCCGCCTGGCAGACCAACGTGATGGCCCACGTCCGCGCCGCCCGCGCGCTGCTGCCGCAGTGGCTGGAGCGGGGGAGCGGCCGGTTCGTCTCGACCGTCTCGGCCGCCGGGCTCCTGACCATGATCGGAGCCGCGCCGTACAGTGTCACCAAGCACGGTGCACTCGCCTTCGCCGAATGGCTGTCGCTGACCTACCGCCACCGCGGGATCCAGGTCCACGCCATCTGCCCGCAAGGAGTGCGCACCGACATGCTGACCGCCGCGGGTTCCGCCGGTGAGCTGGTGCTCGCGCCGACCGCGATCGCGCCCGAGGACGTCGCGGACGCCCTCTTCGAGGGCATGGCCGAGGGGCGGTTCCTGATCCTCCCGCACCCCGAGGTCGCCGGTTTCGCCGCCGCCCGCGCCACCGATCCCGACCGCTGGCTCAGCGGCATGAACCACCTCCAGCAGAAGTGGGAGACGGAGTGACCCCGCCCGCGCACCACCCGGACCGGCCCCCGGCCCCCGCCCCCGGCTCGCCGTACGCCGAGCGCCCCTGGCTCGGCCGGCTCACCGAGGCCCAGCGCGGCCCGGTGAGCCCGCCGCCCACCGTGCTGCACGCCTTCCGCGACGCGGTGGCCCGGGCGCCGGAGCGGACCGCGCTCGCCTACTTCGACGGGCGGATCGGCTACGCCGAGGCCGACGCGCTCTCCGGTTCCGTCGCCGGTCACCTCGCGGGACGCGGCGTGCGCGCCGGGGACCGGGTCGCGGTCATGCTGCAGAACACCCCGCACTTCGCGCTCGCCGTCCTCGCCGTCTGGAAGGCCGGGGCGGTCGTCGTCCCGCTCAACCCCATGTACAAGTCCGCCGAGGTCGCGCACATCCTGCGCGACTCCGGGGCCACCGCGCTGGTGTGCGAGGGGCGCGCGTGGGCCGCGTACCTGGGCGACGCGGTCGCGGGTACGGACGTACGCACCGTCCTCACCGCCCGTGACCTGGACTTCCAGACCCGCGGCGACACCCGCGTGCTGGACCCGGACCACGAACCGCCGCCCCCGCGGGCCCCCGCCGAGGACTTCCTGGCCGTCGCCCGGCACGGCCACCCGGCCCCCGCCCTCCCGGACACCGGCCCCGCCGACACCGCGCTCATCAGCTACACCTCCGGCACCAGCGGTACCCCCAAGGGCGCCCTGAACCCGCACGGCGCGGTCACCTACAACGCGGAGCGGCAGGTGACCGGGCACCCCGTTCCCGAGGGCGCCACCTACTTCGCCCTCGCCCCGCTCTTCCACATCACCGGCCTGGTCTGCGAACTCGCCGCCTGCTTCCGCAACGCGGGCACCCTCGCCCTCGCCCACCGCTTCGACGCCGGGGTGGTCCTGGACGCCTTCCTCGAACACCGCCCCGCCTACACCGTCGGCCCGGCCACCGCCTTCATGGCCCTGGCCGCGCACCCGGGCGCCACCCGCGACCACTTCGCCTCGTTCCGGGTGATCTCCTCCGGCGGCGCCCCGCTGCCGCCCGCCCTGGTCGAGCGGCTGCGCGCCGCCTTCGGCTTCTACCTCCGCAACGGCTACGGGCTCACCGAGTGCACCGCCCCCTGCGCCTCCGTCCCCCCGCACCTCGAAGCCCCCGTCGACCCGGCCTCGGGCACCCTGTCCGTCGGCCTCCCGGGCGCGGAGACGCTCGTACGCGTCCTCGACGAGCGCGGCGGCGAGGTGCCGCTCGGCGAGAGCGGGGAGATCGCCGTGCGCGGGCCGCAGGTCGTGCCCGGCTACTGGCGGCTGCCAGCCGACACGGCGAAGGCCTTCCCGGACGGCGAACTGCGGACCGGGGACATCGGGTTCATGGACGCGGATGGCTGGCTCTATGTGGTCGACCGCAAGAAGGACATGATCAACGCGTCCGGTTTCAAGGTCTGGCCGCGGGAGGTCGAGGACCTCCTCTACACCCACCCGGCCGTCCGCGAAGCCGCCGTCGTGGGCGTCCCGGACCCGTACCGGGGGGAGAGTGTGAAGGCGTACGTCAGTCTTCGTCCCGGTATGTCAGTGGAGCCCGGCGAGCTGTCCGCGTACTGCGCCGCGCGCATCGCCGCGTACAAATACCCGCGCCAGGTCGAGGTACTGCCTGTTCTCCCCAAGACGACCAGTGGCAAGATCCTGCGACGGGAACTGCGCGAGCGCGGCTGAAAACCAGCGGTGGGCGCGACGCGTTCGACGGTGAAGGCGAAGGGAAGGCGAAGGCCATGGAGACCAGGGAGCCCGCGCGGCCGCAGGAATCCGCACGCCCGGAGGGGCCCGCGCGCCCGCAGGAGGCCGCGCGCCCGCAGGAGGCCGCGCGCCCCGAGGAGTCCAAGCGGCCGAGGGAGTCCGCGCGCGCCAAGGAATCCGTGGTGGCACAGGACGTCCCGGTGCCGCAGCGGCTGCTGGCCGTCGCGACCCGGCTCTTCGCCGAGCGGGGCTACGACCGCACCTCGGTCCAGGAGATCGTCGAGGCGGCCGGCGTCACCAAGGGCGCGCTCTACCACTACTTCGGGTCCAAGGACGACCTGCTGCACGAGGTGTACGCGCGGATGCTGCGCCTGCAGCAGCAGCGGCTCGACGCGATCGCCGACTCGGCGGCCCCGGTCGAGGAGCGGCTGCGCGCGGCGGCGGCCGACGTGGTGGTCACCACGATCGAGAACCTCGACGACGCGATGATCTTCTTCCGCTCGATGCACCAGCTCAGCCCGGAGAAGTACAAGCAGGTACGGGCCGAACGGCGGCGCTACCACGAGCGCTTCCGGGCCCTGGTCGAAGAGGGCCAGCGCTCGGGGGTCTTCGCCTCCGTCACCCCCGCCGACCTGATCGTGGACTACCACTTCGGGTCGGTCCACCACCTGTCCACCTGGTACCGCGAGGACGGCCCCCTCACGCCCCAGCAGGTCGCCGATCACCTGGCCGACCTGCTGCTGCGCTCGCTGCGTCCGTGAGCCCGGGGCCCGGTGGGGGCGCTCAGCCCAGCGGGAGGACCCTGCGGCCCCAGGTGTCCTCGGCCACCACGGCGAGGGAGACGTACCAGGCGATGCCCGCGGTCAGCAGGCCGAGGAAGCCGCCGGTGCGGCCGAGCGCCGTGACCTCGGTGAGGTCGCCCAGCGCGAGGAAGAGGAAGGTCAGCGCCAGGGAGACGAACAGCAGGCGGTGCGCCAGGTCCAGCTTCAGCGCGGCGACGCTCATGCAGGCGGTGAAGACGAACCAGGCCGCGAGGAACCAGCCGGTGGCGATGTGCGCCTGGTCGGCGGGCAGCGTCGGGACGACGAACTTCACGTAGCCCGCGAAGGACATCCAGAAGGCGCCGTACGACACGAAGGCCGTGGTCCCGAAGGTGTTGCCGCGGCGGAATTCCATGACGCCCGCGATCAACTGCGCGAGGCCGCCGTAGAACAGCGCCAGGGGCAGCACGACGGCGCTGAGGGCCGCGTTCGGGACCAGGCCCGAGTTGAAGAGGCTGAGCACGAAGGTGGTCAGCGCGAAGGCGGCCAGACCGAGCGGTCCGGGGTTGGCGACCCGGCCCGGCGCGGCGGCGGGGGCGGGCGCGGGCGCGGCGACCGGGGCGGCGGTCACCGGCGCCGGGGCCAGAGGGGAGCTGGGCATGGCGAGAGACACTTTCGATGGGGGACACATCGAATATATCGGGCCTTCGTGATGGTCTAGACCAGTCGAACGTCCCCCTCGCAGCCCGAACGGCCGCCGGGGCGCGGGCCGGAAGGCCCTGCCCGCCCCGTGCCCCCGGCCGCCGCCCGCGCGTCAGCGGTACCGCTTCAGCTCCCGCCGCGCCAGCGACCGCTGGTGCACCTCGTCCGGACCGTCCGCCAGCCGCAGCGTCCGCGCCGCCGCCCACAGCTCCGCGAGCGGGAAGTCCTGGCTGACCCCGCCCGCCCCGTGCAGCTGCACCGCCTGGTCCAGGATCCCGACCACCGCGCGCGGCGTGGCGATCTTGATGGCCTGGATCTCCGTGTGCGCGCCCCGGTTGCCCACCGTGTCCATCAGCCAGGCCGTCTTCAGCACCAGCAGCCGCAGCTGCTCCACGGTCACCCGGGCGTCCGCGATCCAGTTCTGCACGACCCCCTGCGCGGCCAGCTCCTTGCCGAAGGCGGTACGTTCCACCGCGCGCCGGCACATCAGCTCGATGGCGCGCTCCGCCATCCCGATCAGCCGCATGCAGTGGTGGATGCGGCCCGGCCCGAGCCGGGCCTGGGCGATCGCGAAGCCGCTGCCCTCGTCCCCGATCAGGTTCGCCGCCGGGACCCGTACCCCGTCGAAGACCACCTCGGCGTGACCGCCGTGGTCGTGGTCCTGGTAGCCGTACACGCTCATCGCGCGCCGGACCTCGACGCCCGGGGTGTCCCGCGGCACCAGGATCATCGACTGCTGGCGGCGCGCGTCGGCGTGGTCCGGATCGGTCTTGCCCATCACGATGAAGACCTTGCAGTCCGGGTTCATGGCGCCGGAGATGAACCACTTGCGCCCGGTGACCACATAGCTCGCGCCGTCGTCGGAGCGCTCGATGCGCGTCTCGATGTTGGTGGCGTCCGAGGAGGCCACCTCCGGCTCGGTCATCGCGAAGGCGGACCGGATCTCCCCGGCCAGCAGCGGCTCCAGCCACTGCTTCTTCTGCGCGTCGTCCCCGAACTGGGCCAGCAGCTCCATGTTCCCGGTGTCCGGGGCCGCGCAGTTGGTCGCCATCGGCGCCAGGTGCGGGCTGCGGCCGGTGATCTCGGCGAGCGGCGCGTACTGGAGGTTGGTCAGCCCGGCGCCGTACGCCGGGCCGCCCGCGCCGTGCCCGTCCACGAAGAAGAGGTTCCACAGGCCCTGGCGGCGCGCCTCCGCCTTCAGTTCACCGAACACGGCCGGGGTGTCCCAGGGCGAGGCCAGCCGCGCGCGCTGCTCGGCGGCGACGGGTTCCGCCGGGTAGACGTACTCCTGCATGAACGCGAGCAGCCGCTCGCGGAGTTCCTCGGTCCGGGTGTCGAATGCGAAGTCCATGAGTGCGTGCCTCAGCCTTCCTGAAGGGTGGTCAGACCGTGTGCGATGAAGACCGGAACCAGCTCGCCGATCCGGTCGAAACCCGCTCCCACGGTCTGGCCGAGCGTGAAGCGGTAGTGGATGCCTTCGAGGATCACGGCGAGTTTGAACCAGGCGAAAGCCGTGTACCAGGCGATCGCCCCGGTGTCGCGGCCCGAGCGGGCGGCGTACCGCTCGATCAGCTCGGCGGGCGCCGGATGGCCGGGCGCCCCGCTCGTCGTGCTCACCGGGGACTCGGTCAGCCCCAGGTCGGAGCTGTACATCACCAGCAGCCCGAGGTCGGTCAGTGGATCGCCGAGCGTGGACATCTCCCAGTCCAGCACCGCCCGGATGGTGTCGTCCGGCCCGCCGATCAGCACGTTGTCGAGCCGGAAATCGCCGTGGACGACGGTGGCGGCGGGGGAGGCGGGCAGCGCCCGGCCGAGCGCGCCGTGCAGCTCGTCGATCCCGGCCAGCTCGCGGCCCCGGGAGGCCGCCAGCTGCTTGCCCCAGCGCCGCAGCTGCCGGTCGAGAAAGCCCTCGGGGCGGCCGAAGTCACCCAGGCCCACCGCCTCCGGGTCCACCGCGTGCAGCTCGACCAGGGTGTCCACCAGCCCGAGCACCGCCCGCCGGGTCCGCTCGGGGCCGAGGGCGGCGAGCTGCCCCGCGGTGCGGTAGGGCACCCCGTCCACGTACTCCATGACGTAGAACGGGGCGCCGAGCACCGACTCGTCCTCGCAGAGCATCAGCGCCCCGGGCACCGGTACCGCCGTGCCGGCCAGCGCCGCGATCACCCGGTGCTCCCGGCGCATGTCGTGCGCGGTGGCCAGGACGTGGCCGAGCGGCGGGCGGCGGACCACCCAGCGCGTGGCGCCGTCGGTGACCTCGTAGGTGAGGTTCGAGCGGCCGCCCTCGATCAGCCGGCCGCTCAGCGCCCCGGTCACCAGTCCCGGCAGCGCGTGGTCGAGGTGACCGCGCAGCCGCTCCAGATCGAGACCCCGGGGATCGGCCGGTGCTGTGGTCATGGTGCGGACCTCCGTACGGAGTGGGCGGGCGGCGCCCGGTCGGGTGGCGGCGGATGCGTGGCTGTCCAGCTGTCTGGGAGCCATCATGCCGACCGGTCGGTATGCCGTCCAGAGGGCGGACCGAAACTTCACCCCGGGCCCGGGGCGGACCACGAGCGGATTCGCCCCGGACGGCGTGCCGTCACACGCGCCGTCACACGCGCCGTCACACGCGCCGTCGCGCGTGGCGTCACGCGTGGCAGGCGATCGGCACCCCGCCGTTCATCACCGTCATGTCCCGCAGCACCGTCATGATGTCCAGCGGCTCCCCGAGCGGGCCCCCGTCCAGCTCCGCGTAGGCCCGGTGCAGGTTGGCGACCAGCCGCTCGCTCTCCCGCCACCCCGCGAACTCGCCGAGGTCCGCCCGGCGCGCGGTCTCCAGCGGGGCGTCCCCCCGCTCCTTGCCCTCCCGGGCGAGCTGGTCGACGTACCGCAGGTAGCGCTCGGTGGCCTCGTACGCCGACGGGTCCGTCAGCGGTCCGTGGCCCGGTACGACGGTCTCCGCGTCCAGGGCGCGCAGTACCTCCAGCGCCCGCAGCGAACCGGCCAGCGAGCCCATCGCCAGGAACGGCGTGCCCTCGGCGAAGACCAGGTCCCCGGTGAAGACGGTCCGCTGCCGCGGCAGCCACACCACCGAGTCGCCGACGGTGTGCGCGACGCCCGGGTGGATCACCTCCACCTCGGTGTCGCCGACGTGCACCGTCGCGCGCTCGCTGTAGGTGAGGTCGGGCGCGGTGATCGGCAGGGCGCCGAAATCGGTCTCCGGCCAGATCAGTTCCAACTGGCGCCCCGCGTCCAGCTGCTCGGAGCGGCACGCGTCGTGCCCGAGGACGAGCGCCTCGGGGGTGAAGACGGCGTTGCCGTAGGTGTGGTCGCCGTGGTGGTGCGTGTTGACCACGGTGCGCGGCAGCGGCGACCCGGTCGAGGTGATGGCGTCCCGCAGGGCCAGGGCCCGGCGTTCGGTGGCGGCGGTGTCGACGAGCAGGCTCCGGCCGCCGCCGGTCACGAACCCGGCGTTGTTCAGACACCAGCCGCCGTCCGGCTGTATGTAGGCGAAGACGCCGGGAGCCGGCTGGACGAGGTAGGGCTTCTCTGCGGTCATCTGCGCTCTCCCCGGGTCGCGTTGACGGGCGGGCAGCATCCTGCCAGTCGACGCGGGCCCGGGGGAGGGCGGGGTCACCGCCGCGCGCGCGGCTCAGTGGTCGTCGTAGTGCCCGTCGTGCTCGGCGTGCCGGTGGCCGTCGTGTACGTAGTCCACGTGGTCGCCGTGCCGGACGGCCTCGTGGCCGCAGTCCGAGCCGTGCGCGTGGTCGTGCCCGTCGTGGGTCACGTGACCGGCGGGCTCGCATTCGTCCCAGTGCCCGGAGTGCTCCCGGTGCAAGTGGCCGTCGTGCGCGTAGTCGACGTGGTCACCGTGGTCGACCTGGGGGTGCCCGCAGCCGGGGCCGTGGTCGTGTCCGTGCGTCGCGTGCTCGTGGTGCAGGGTCGTCATGGCGCCGAGGCTAGTGCGGGCCGACCGGTATCACCCGTTGTGCACCCCGCGGCGCGCGCAAGCCCGATCATCGCACCGGCGGCCGGGAGGCCGGGGCGCCCGCCCCGGCCTCCCGGCCGCCCCGCTCAGCCGATCAGCGCCATCGCGAACACCGCCAGGCCCACCGTGCACAGCGTGGCCGCGACCGCCGCGCGCGGCGCGAGCCCCGGCGGCCGGCCGGCGGCGAGCGCCGTCATCCTGCGGTGCGCCACCCCCAGGAACACGAGCCAGATCAGCGCGATCAGCACCGTCGCGACCACCTCCACCGGCGAGCCGGGCCCGCGCAGCGCCTGCCGCACCCCGAGCACCGCGGTCACCGACGCGCTCAGCGTCGTACGCCGCCACGCCATCCGGGTGCGTTCGGGCTGCAGCCCGGGATCCCGCCCGGCCGGCCGCGCCCCGGACCCGCTCACCGCCCCGTCGTCCAGCCCAGCAGCATGACGACCATCATCGCCACCGCGACCAGCCCGACCCCCAGGCTCAGCACCACCGGGAACCGCGACAGCGGCAGGTCCTCCCCGCGCCGCATCGCCCGCTCGCACCGCACCCAGTGGTTCACCGCCCGCAGCGCGCAGGCCGCGCCCACCGCCAGCAGCGCGAGGGCCATCCCGACCCGCACCGCCCAGCGCAGGTCCGGCAGGAACTGGTCCACCGCGAAGCCGCCGCCCACCAGGGCCAGCGCCGTCCGGATCCAGGCGAGGAAGGTCCGCTCGTTGGCGAGGGAGAACCGGTAGTCGGGGGTCGCGCCCTCGTCCCGGATCCGCCGCGGCGCGAACCAGAGGCGCACGCCCCTGACGAAGTCGATCATCCGGCCAATCTAGTGGCCGAAGTCCGATGATCGGTGGAACGCCTCCAGCCGCCGGTACGCCTCCAGCCCGTCCGGGACCCACGGCCAGGATCCGTCGGCCGCCCGTCGCGCCACCTCGGCCTCCTCCACGAAGGCGTACCACTCCACCTCGGAGACCTGCGGGCGCACCGGCAGATCACACCGGACCTCGTGCACGTACGACCACCAGGCCCCGCCCTCGCCCTCGTACAGGAACTTCAGCACGGGCGTCGGCGGCTCCAGCCCCGACACCCCCAGCTCCTCCTCGGCCTCCCGCAGCGCCGCCTGCGCGTAGCTCTCGCCGGCGCCCAGCACCCCGCCCACGAACATGTCGTAGCGGGACGGGAAGACCAGCTTCGACGCCGTCCGCCGGTGCACGAAGATCCGCCCCTCGGCGTCCCGGACCCGCACGAACACACAGCGGTGGAGCAGCCCCCGGGCGTACACCTCGCCCCGCGGGGCTCGCCCGGTCACCCGGTCCTCCCGGTCGACCACGTCCAGTACCTCGTCCGCCGGATCCATCGCGTTCATACGGCCCATCCCTTCCTCACTGTTGACTGGTTACCGCGAGGTAGCCAGGATCTCTCCCATCCACCGAGGTCAGGACGGGAAACGCATGGGGTACGACGCAGACGTGATCGTGATCGGCGCCGGGCTGGCGGGGCTCGTGGCCACCGCCGAGCTGGTGGACGCGGGCCGCAAGGTCATCCTGCTCGACCAGGAGCCCGAGCAGTCGATCGGCGGCCAGGCCCACTGGTCCTTCGGCGGCCTGTTCTTCGTGAACTCCCCCGAGCAGCGCCGCATGCGCATCAAGGACAGCCACGCCCTGGCCCTCCAGGACTGGCACGGCACCGCCGGGTTCGACCGCGAGGAGGACGCCTGGCCGCGCCGCTGGGCCGAGGCGTACGTCGACTTCGCGGCCGGGGAGAAGCGCCCGTGGTTGCACCGGCAGGGGGTGCGGTTCTTCCCCGTGGTCGGCTGGGCCGAGCGCGGCGGCTACGACGCCACCGGGCACGGGAACTCCGTACCCCGCTTCCACATCACCTGGGGCACCGGCCCGGGGCTGGTCGCGCCCTTCGAGCGGCGGGTCCGGGCCGGGGTGGCCCGCGGGCTGGTCCAGCTGCGGTTCCGGCACCGGGTCACCGGTCTCTCGCGGACCGCCGGGGCGCTGGACACCGTCACCGGCGAGGTCCTGGAGCCCTCCGACGCCGTACGGGGCAGCGCGAGCAGCCGCGAGAGCGCGGGCTCCTTCTCCCTGCGCGCCCAGGCGGTCATCGTCACCTCGGGCGGCATCGGCGGCAACCACGACCTGGTGCGCGCCCAGTGGCCCGAGCGGCTCGGCACCCCGCCCGAGCGGCTGCTGTCCGGGGTCCCCGCCCACGTGGACGGCCTGATGCTCGGCATCGCGGAGCGGGCGGGCGCCAGCCACATCAACAAGGACCGGATGTGGCACTACACCGAGGGCATCGAGAACTGGAACCCGATCTGGTCCCGGCACGGCATCCGGATCCTCCCCGGGCCGTCCTCGCTCTGGCTGGACGCCACCGGCAAGCGGCTGCCCGTACCGCTCTTCCCCGGCTTCGACACGCTCGGCACCCTCGACCACATCATGAAGACCGGCCACGACCACACCTGGTTCGTCCTCAACCAGCGGATCATCGGCAAGGAGTTCGGTCTCTCCGGCTCCGAGCAGAACCCCGACCTCACCGGCAAGTCCGTCCGCGAGGTGATCAACCGGGCCCGCCAGGACGTCCCCGGACCGGTCAAGGCCTTCATGGACAACGGCGTCGACTTCGTCGTCGAACGCGATCTCGGGGCCCTGGTCCGCGGCATGAACGCGATCACCAAGGAGGGGCTGATCGAGGAGGAGGCGCTGCGCCGCGAGATCACCGCGCGCGACCGGGAGATCGCCAACCCCTTCAGCAAGGACCTCCAGGTCATGTCCCTCCACGGGGCCCGCAGGTACCTCGGCGACAAGCTGATCCGTACGGCCGCCCCGCACCGGATCCTGGACCCGGCGGCGGGGCCGCTGATCGCCGTCCGGCTCTCCATCCTGACCCGCAAGTCCCTCGGCGGCCTGGAGACCGACCTGTCCTCGCGGGTGCTGGACGCGGGCGGTGAGGCGCTGCCGGGGGTGTACGCGGCGGGGGAGGCCGCGGGCTTCGGGGGTGGCGGGGTCCACGGATACCGGGCCCTGGAGGGCACCTTCCTGGGCGGCTGCCTCTTCTCGGGCCGAGCCGCGGGCCGCGCCGCGGCCAAGGCAGTGAGCTGACCCCGGGTCCGCCGTCCCTGTCCAGCCCCGCCGTGGCGACCCGGGCCGCCATTTCCAGCCCCGCCGGCGTTCGAGGCGCCCCCGGAGGGCCCACGCACCGCGTGGAGGCAACGCGCCGTCGCCCCCCGCGGGTCCGCGTCGCCTCCGGCGGGCCCTCAATCGCCGGGCAGGTTCGAACGGCCCGCCCGGGTCCGGGTGGGAGAGCCCGGGCGCTCCACGACCCGGAACCGCTCCGCGACGACCATCGTGTCCTCGTCCACGGTGAAATCCGGGTCGCCCAGGGCCTCCCGCAGGGCCGCGCTGTGCCAGAACTCCTCGTGCGAGGCACGCCATTCGGCCACGGAGGTGTCCCCCTCGCCCTCGTCCACCGCGTGCCGCAGGTCCACCTCCGCCAGCCTCAGCACCCGCACGTCCAGCACCTCCACCACCGCCACCGCACGCTCCGCCGAGTCGATGAGCGCCATCCGGTCCCCGGCCCGCGGCAGCGGCTCGTTTTCAGCCTCGTACCCCGCCAGCAGGCCCGTCGTCGTGGTCTTCGCACCGCTCAGCACCGCCGCCACCAACCGGTCGCGCAGGGGCCCGGGGAACCCCAGCAGAAAGGGCGGCAGATCGTCGTGGATCGTCATGCCGCCACCCTAGGTGCCCGCCCGCCCTCGCAAGCCGCCCGCACACAGGTCACCGAACCGGCATATGCACACCAACTCCGCCACCCCCCGCACCAGTTGAAACCCGCCACCCCGTGGACCAAACCTTGACGCGGAGCTGTACCTGCCGGTTTGCTGTGCGTGATCATCCACCGCTCGTGTCGACCCGCGCTCGCGTTCTGGAGGGAAACCGCGGATGTCTCCGCCTCCGCCGCCCCTCGGCCGCGCCCGCAAGCGGGACGCCCAGCTCTTCGACGCGGCGCTCTGCGACGTCGAACTCGTCGACGTACGCTCCCAGTTCACCCAGGGCCGCTGGGCCACCGCCCGGAGCCTGCTCGCGGCCACCGCCGACGACTGGGACCGCCGCGGCCACCGCGTCGTCGTCCTCGCCGAGACCCCGGCCGCCACCGCCTGGGCCCGCGAATGGCTGCTCGCCGAACCCGAGAGCGCCGACGCCGCCACCCTCCTCGCCTGCGCCGCCGTCTTCACCGCCCTGCGCCGCAAGGGCACCCCCGAAGCGGCCGAGGAGGCCTGCCGCCGCGCCGCCGCCCTGCTGCCCGCCGACCCCACGCCCTGGCTCGGCCTGCTGCTCCTCTCCCGCGCCTTCGGCACCGAGGAGGAGTTCAGCCGGCACTTCGACCAGGTCCGCGCCCGGCACCGGGAACACCACCACGCCCACCACGTGATGGTCGCCCGGCTCGCCGAACGCCTCCCCGGCAGCGGACACGACCCGCTCCACGAGGTCTACGACTTCGCCGCCTGGGCCGCCGAGGAGTCCCCGGCCGACTCACCGCTCGCCGTCCTCCCCGTCATCGCCCACGCCGAGCGCTACCGCGTCCTCGCCGCCGCCCACGGCGGGTCCGGCCCGGGCGCCACCGCGGCCGCCGAGCACTGGTCCGGCCGCCGCGCCCGGCAGGTCCTGCGCTCCGCCTTCGACTGGTGGCTCGAGTGGGAACGCGAGGACCACCCCCGCAACCGTGTCGACCTCAACTTCCTCGCCCACGCCAAGCTCTGCGAGGGCCGCCCGGCCGAGGCCGCCGCACTCTTCCACCGCATCGGAAGCCATGCCACCCGGGCCCCCTGGTCCTATCCGGACCTCGACCCGCACAAGGCCTTCCTCGCCGCGCGCAGCGCCGCGCTCGGCTCCGCCTGAACTTCCCTCTCCGAAAGGACCCCCGCCATGGCGACGGGCAGTTCCACGACGTCCCCGCGCGACAGCGCGGCCGAGATCCGCACGTACAAGGGGCAGGACCGCGCCCTGCGCGCCGACCGGCTCGGCACCGCGGGACTGCTGCTCTCCGTACTGGCGGCCAGCGCCCCCCTGATGGTCGTGGCCGGCGTGATGCCGACCACCTTCGGCGTCATGGGCATCGTCGGCCAGCCGCTGCTCTTCGTCATCCTCGGCGTCGTCCTCGCGCTGTTCAGCATCGGCTACGCCGAGATGAGCCGGCACGTCCACAACGCCGGCGCCTTCTACGCCTACATCGCGCGCGGCCTCGGTGCCACCGCCGGCGCCGGCGCCTCCGTGGTCGCCCTCGTCGCGTACAGCGCCATGCAGGTCGGCGTGTACGGCATCCTCGGCTTCGAGGTCTCCGGACTGCTCACCACCTACCTCGACCTCGAGGTGGCCTGGTGGATACCGGCCCTCCTCGCGGTCGCCGCCACCGGCGCCCTCGGCTGGCTCAAGATCGACCTCAACGCCAGGGTGATCGGCATCCTGATCCTCATCGAGTGCGCCCTCGTCGTCATCTTCGACCTGGCCGCCCTCGGCAAGCCGGCCGCCGAGGGCCTCTCCCTGCACGCCTTCAACCCGGCCACCCTCAGCGGCCCGGGCCTGGGCACCGCCCTGTGCTTCTGCATCGCCGCCTTCGTCGGCTTCGAGCAGTCCCCGGTCTACGCCGAGGAGACCAGCAAGCCCCACATCGTGGTCTCCCGCGTCATGTTCCTCGCCGTCGGCTTCGTCGCCCTCTTCTTCGCGCTCAGCGCCTGGGCCCTGACGGTCGCCACCGGACCCTCCCAGGTCGTCAAGACCTCCGCCGCCGCGGGCCCCGGACTGCTGTTCGCGCTCACCGAGGACCGCCTCGGCGCCGCCTTCACCGACGTCCTGCACGTGCTCTTCGTCACCGGCATGTTCGCGGCCATGCTCAGCTTCCACAACGTCGTCGCCCGCTACGCCTTCGCGATGGGCCGCGAGGGCCTGCTCCCCGCCGCCTTCGGCCGCACCAACGCGGGCACCGGCGCCCCCGGCACCGGCTCCCTGCTGCAGACCGGCGTCTCCGCCGCCGTCGTCCTCGGCTTCGCCCTCACCGACGACAACCCGGCCGGTGACCCCACCGCCCCCGTCCTGCACCTCTTCACCTGGATGGGCAGCGTCGGCGCCCTCGGCATCACCCTGCTGATGGCCGCCGCCTCCTTCGCCGTCATCGCCTTCTTCGTCCGCCGCGGCACCGCCTCCGCCCAGGTCTGGCGCCTGGTCGCCGCGGGGGCCGCCGGCCTCGCCCTGCTCGGCATCGCCGTCTACACCGTCAAGGACTTCGCCGTCCTGGTCGGCGCCGACAAGGGCTCCGCGCTCAGCTGGGCGCTGCCCGGCATCATCGGCCTCGCCGCGGTGGGCGGCCTGGTGTACGGCGCGGTCCTGCGCTCCCGGCGCCCCGAGGTGCACGCCCGTATCGGCCTGGGGAACGAGGCCTTCCGCCTGGACCAGGCCGCGGAGGCCACCGCGCACGCCTGACCGGTGTACGCCCGAGAACGGCACGGAGGCCCCCGGTACCCCTTTCGAGGGGTGCCGGGGGCCTCTGCGGGTAAAGGGCCGGTTTTGGCCTGAGCGCGACACGCATGGTCTCCTGGGGCGATCAAATCCGGACCGCGGGGCACAGGCGAAACCACCCAGCTCTCCTGCGCGGCGGCCCGGACCTGCCCGTTCACCCCACGAAGGCGAAGTCATAGATGAGTGACCGCACCCTGAAAGAGGCCGCGTCCCGGGCCCCTGCCGCACCGAAGGCGTCCGTCCAGTCCGTTCACGTGGACGCCGGTGACGAGGGTTACAGCAAGGACCTGAAGTCCCGCCACATCAACATGATCGCGATCGGCGGAGCCATAGGCACCGGCCTGTTCCTCGGCGCGGGTGGCCGCCTGGCCAACGCCGGGCCCTCCCTCGCGATCGCCTACGCGGTGTGCGGCGTCTTCGCCTTCTTCGTCGTCCGGGCGCTGGGCGAGCTGGTCCTCTACCGGCCGTCCTCGGGAGCCTTCGTCTCCTACGCGCGCGAGTTCATGGGTGAGAAGGGCGCGTACACGGCGGGCTGGCTGTACTTCCTGAACTGGTCCACCACCACCGTGGCCGACATCACGGCGGCCGCGACCTACGCCCACTTCTGGTCGATGTTCAGCGACATCCCGTCGTGGATCCTCGCGCTGATCGCCCTCTCCGTGGTCCTCGCCGTGAACCTGATCTCGGTGAAGTACTTCGGCGAGATGGAGTTCTGGTTCTCGATCGTCAAGGTCGGCGCCCTCGTCGCCTTCCTCCTGGTCGGCATCTACCTGGTCGCCACCAGCCACCCGATCGACGGCCACACCCCCGGCCTCGGCTCCATCACCGACAACGGCGGCATCTTCCCCGCGGGCATGCTCCCCATGCTCCTGGTGGTCCAGGGTGTCGTCTTCGCCTACGCCTCCGTCGAGCTGTGCGGAGTCGCCGCGGGCGAGACCGAGAACCCCGAGAAGATCATGCCGAAGGCGATCAACTCGATCATGTGGCGCGTCGGCGTCTTCTACGTCGGCTCCGTGGTCCTGCTGGCGCTGCTCCTGCCGTACACGGAGTACTCCGCCGACCAGAGCCCCTTCGTCACGGTCTTCGACAAGCTCGGCGTCCCCGGCGCCGCGGGCATCATGAACCTGGTCGTGCTCACCGCGGCCCTCTCCAGCCTGAACTCCGGCCTGTACTCCACCGGCCGCATCCTGCGCTCGATGGCCACCGCCGGTTCCGCGCCCAAATTCACCGCCAAGATGAACCGGGGCAAGGTCCCCTACGGCGGCGTCCTCTTCACGGCCGCCTTCGGCGTCATGGGCGTGGGCCTGAACTACTTCATGCCCGACGACGCCTTCGAGATCGTCCTGAACTTCGCCTCCATCGGCATCCTGGGCACCTGGGCGATGGTCATGCTCTGCTCCCTGCACTTCTGGCGCCGGGCCCGCGAGGGCCGGGTGGAGCGCCCCTCGTACCGGCTGCCCTGGGCCCCGTACACGCAGATCGTGACCCTGGTCTTCCTGGTCACCGTGCTGGTCCTGATGTGGAGCGACGGTGGCGTGGGTCGCCGCACGATCCTCTTCCTCCCGCTCATCGCCGCCGCGCTGGTCGGCGGCTGGTTCCTGGTCCGCCGCCGGGTGGCCGAGATCGCCGCGGAGCGGGAGGAGGCCGCCGCGCCGCGCCGCGACTGACCGCGCCCCCGCGCACACAGGCCCCGCCGTGTTCTCCACGCGGCGGGGCCCTTTCGCGCGTTCACGCGTCCGCGGAGACTTCGGCCTCCCAGCGCAGCAGGTCGCCCGGCTGGCATTCGAGCACCTCGCAGAGCGCGGCGAGGGTCGCGAAGCGCACCGCCTTGGCGCGGCCGTTCTTGAGCACGGCGAGGTTGGCGGGGGTGATCCCGACACGCTCCGCGAGCTCGCCCACGGACATCTTCCGCCGGGCCAGCATCACGTCGATGTCCACGGTGATCGGCATCAGATCACCTCGTCCAGCTCGGCCCGCATCCGCGCGGCCTCGACGTCGCGCGCCACGGCCTGGGCCAGCAGCATCCGCAGGACGAGCACGATGAGCGCGACCCCCAGGACCGCCACGCCGATCCCGCCCAGCGCGAGGATCCCGGGCGGCTCCATCTCCGGGCCCGTCGCCATGAGGGCCGCCAGCGTGAACCACAGGAGGGCGCCGGCCACGACCGCGCCGATGACGCCGTCCACGTACCGGAAGGCGGCGGGGGAGAAGACGGTGCCGCGCCGCACCATCGTCACCAGCCGCCCCACGCAGACCAGGACGACCTGGAGCGCCCCGGCGCCCAGGATCACGACCACGCGGAGCGGGGTCAGCGGCAGCGTCCCGTCCTCCGGGTCGGTGGCCAACGCCCAGACCATCAGCCCCTGTACGAACACCGCCCCGGCGAACATCACCACGAGCACGACGCGCAGCGCATGCACGGCCAGCTTCCCCATGACCCCTCCTCCTATCGACTAGCGATGGGAATCTATCGAATATCGATAAGTCAGGCAAGGGGTGGGCCGAGGCGGGAGTCGAGGTGGGGGCCGGGGTGTGCGCGGCCCCGGAAACGCAAAAGACCCCAGCCGAAGCTGGGGTCCTGCTGGTGTCCGAGGGGGGACTTGAACCCCCACGCCCGATAAAGGGCACTAGCACCTCAAGCTAGCGCGTCTGCCATTCCGCCACCCGGACAAGGTGTCTGTCTCGCGTCCCTCGCGGGCCGTTCCGACAGGGAAAACATTACCAAACATTCCGGGGTCCTCGATCACACCCCCCGATGACCGGGGATCGCCCTTGGGCGCAGCCGTCCGGGGCGGGAGGATGGGGGCAGTTCGGTACTGATCAGTGGGAGGAAGCAGCGTGAGCGAGTCGAGCGCGGGCAGGACCGTCTCCGGCGAGGACGAGGTCGTCGACCTCTGCCGGGACCTCATCCGGATCGACACCAGCAACTACGGCGACCACTCGGGTCCCGGCGAGCGCAAGGCGGCCGAGTGGGTCGCCGAGCAGCTCGCCGAGGTGGGCCTGGAGCCGCAGATCTTCGAGTCGCACAAGGGCAGGGCCTCCACCGTGGCCCGCATCGAGGGCGAGGACCCGTCCCGGCCCGCGCTGTTGATCCACGGCCACACCGACGTCGTCCCGGCCAACGCCGCGGACTGGACGTACGACCCCTTCGCGGGCGAGATCGCCGACGGCTGCCTCTGGGGTCGCGGGGCCGTCGACATGAAGGACATGGACGCGATGACCCTCGCGGTCGTGCGCGACCGCATGCGCAGCGGCCGCAAGCCTCCGCGGGACATCGTGCTGGCCTTCCTCGCGGACGAGGAGGCGGGCGGCACCTACGGGGCCCGGCACCTCGTGGACAAGCATCCCGAGCTCTTCGAGGGGGTCACCGAGGCGATCGGCGAGGTCGGCGGCTTCTCCTTCACCGTCAACGAGAACCTGCGGCTGTACCTGGTGGAGACCGCCCAGAAGGGCATGCACTGGATGCGCCTCACCGTGGACGGCACCGCCGGCCACGGGTCGATGACGAACAACGACAACGCCATCACGGAGCTGTGCGAGGCCGTGGGCCGCCTCGGCCGCCACACGTGGCCGGTGCGCGTCACCAAGACCGTACGGTCCTTCCTGGACGAACTCTCGGACGCGCTCGGCACCCCGCTCGACCCCGAGGACATGGACGCGACGCTCGCCAAGCTCGGCGGCATCGCCAAGATGGTCGGCGCCACCCTGCGCAACTCGGCGGCCCCGACCATGCTCGGCGCGGGCTACAAGGTCAACGTGATTCCCGGCCAGGCCACCGCGCACGTCGACGGCCGCTTCCTGCCGGGCTACGAGGACGAGTTCTTCGCCGACCTGGACCGGATCCTCGGCCCGCGCGTGAAGCGGGAGGACGTCCACGGGGACAAGGCGCTGGAGACGGACTTCGACGGCAGGCTCGTCGACGCCATGCAGGGCGCCCTGCGCGCCGAGGACCCGATCGCGCGCGCGGTCCCGTACATGCTCTCCGGCGGTACGGACGCCAAGTCCTTCGACGACCTGGGCATCCGCTGCTTCGGCTTCGCACCGCTCCAGCTGCCGCCCGAGCTGGACTTCGCCGGGATGTTCCACGGGGTGGACGAGCGGGTTCCGGTCGACGGCCTCAAGTTCGGCGTGCGGGTCCTGGACCGGTTCATCGACAACGCCTGAGCCCGCGGAGGGAATCGGGTGCGTGTGCGGATTCCACTGGGAAGAGTGAATGCGCTCATACGCTCGTAGCCCCGGTGGGAACTCCTCGTTACAGGTGGTGCGGTCCGCGGCTGGTACCGCATTGCCTACTAGGAGGAACAATGATCAAGAAGGTTGTCGCCGCTGCGGCTGCCACTGGTGGCCTCGTACTCGCTGGTGCGGGTCTGGCCGTCGCCGACGCCGGTGCCCAGGGTGCGGCCATCGGTTCCCCCGGTGTCGCCTCCGGCAACGTCATCCAGGTTCCGGTCCACATCCCGGTGAACGTGTGCGGTAACACGATCTCCGTGATCGGCCTGCTGAACCCGGCGTTCGGCACCACCTGCGTCAACAGCTGACGCTCTGAAGTCCCCGGCCCCGGAGCGCATTCCAGCGCTCCGGGGCGCAGGGCTTTCCGGACAGTTCTTCGGCGTACGGAACGTACGAGGCGGGGGAGACCGGTACCGCCGGTACGCCGATCCGAAGCGAACGTACAGAGCTGCGGCCGCGCACAGCGGACCAGGGTTGGGGACACGTACACATGCGACACATCCGACGGCAACAGACCGCCCGGAAGACACTGATCACCATGGCGGCCGCGGGCGGCATGCTGGCGCTGGGCGGCGGGTACGCCCACGCCGACGGCGGCGGTGCCACCGCGTCCGGGCACGCCGCGAACTCGCCGGGACTGCTGTCCGGGAACGCCCTCGAGGCTCCCGTGGACGCGCCGGTGAACGCCTGCGGGAACAGCGTGACGGTGGTGGGAGCCCTGAACCCCGCGTTCGGGAACCACTGCGCGAACACCTCCGGCAGGCCGAGCGGCCACCAGGGCCACGAGTACCCGGGCCAGAACCACCCGGACGAGCCGTGCGAGCCGGATGACCACGGGGGGCACGGCGGCCACCCGGGCGGCCACGGGGGCAATGGCGACCACGGCGGTAACCCGGGCACGCCGGGCGGCCACGGCGGCAACGGCGACCACGGCGGTAACCCGGGCACGCCCGGCGGGCACGGCGGCACCGGAGGGCACGGCGGCAACCCCGGTACGCCGGGCACCCCCGGCGGGAACCCCGGCGCCCCCGGCGGACACACCGGCACCCCGGGCGGGACCCCGGGCACGCAGAGCGGCCACGGGACGGGCACCGGCACCCCGGTCACCCACCCCGGAACCCCGAGCGGGAGCGTTACCGGCACCCCGGTCACCCACCCCGGAACCCCGAGCGGGAGCGGTACCGGCACCGGTACCGAGGCCCTCGCCGCCACCGGAGCCGGTGGCGCCGTGGGCGCGGCCGTACCGCTCGCCGGCGGGATGCTGCTGGCCGGCGCCCTGCTCTACCGGCGGGCCCGCAACGCCGCCTGACGGGGGCTCACGTACCGCCCGTGACGCGGGCCCCTGCCGGGGCCCGCGTCACCAGGTCGCGCGTATCTGACGGATGATCCGGCGCCGCAGTCTCACCCGACGGCTCCCGTCGCGGTGCAGCGTGAGCCGGTCCAGCTCCCAGTTCCCGTACTCGGCATGGTCGGTCAGCAGCCGGGTCGCCTCCTTGCGAGGCACCCCGCGCGGTACGTACACGTCGACAAATTCGTATTCCGGCATCGCATCTATTGTGCAGACGGAGCCCCGGTACGGATAGCGTCTGCTCTATGTCTGATGCCGCTCTGCCCACTGTTGCCGAGGTACGTGCCGCCGCCGAGGCCGTCAAGACCGCGCTGGACCGTCACCTCGCGGCGGTCGAGGGCAGGTCCGGAGACGATGATCCGGCCGTCTACGCCGCGTTCAACGAACTCGCCGCCGCCGCCGAGGAGTACGACGAACTCCTCTACGACCGCTACGACGAGGTCACTCCTTTCGAGATCCCCGACACCGAGGACGGTGTCCCGTACACCGGCCCCGCCGACCCCACCGCGTTCAGCGTGCTGATCCGCCGCGACTACGTGGTCGCCGAACCGCAGCGGCTGATCGCCCAGGCCGAGCGCGTGGCCGCCCACGACCCGGACGCCGAACGCGTCCACGACGGCGGGACCGGGGGCGCGCTCGGCGTCCTCTTCGGCGAGTACGAGCCGGACGAGATCGCCTCCCGTTACAAGGAGTTCGGGCTCGAGGAGGGCGACTCCACGCTCTGGCTCGCGCCCACCGAGGAAGCCGCCGAACCGGGGGAGTGGCTGGGCTCCCCCTTCGACCACGCCGATCCGGAGCACGTGCTGCACCGGTTCGACGTGAGTTCCGTCTTCGACGACGAGTTCGACGAGGACGACATCGACGCCGAACACCCCGGCCTGGCACCGACCGCCACCCAAGAGACGGCCTAGGACCGGGCGGATCCAGTACCGACCCGGGGCCCCGCCCCGCGCATCACCGCGCGGGACGGGGCCCCGGTCTCACTCCCGGCTCACTCCGGGCGGTCCCCGGCCGCCGCGGCGGCCGTGAGGGCGCGCAGCAGGCCGCTCAGCCGGGTCGTCCGGGGCTTCGCCGTGACCTCCGCCACCGCGCGCGGCAGTGCCTGGTCCACGCCGTGCACCACGGACAGGTGCCGCTCGGCCCGCCCGAAGGCCGTGTACACCCAGTCCCGCGACAGCGCGTCCGCCGCGTCACCGGGCAGCACGACGACCACACCCGGCCATCGCGAGCCGACGGCCTGGTGCGCCGTCACGGCCCAGCCGTGGCGCACCGCCGACTCCACCCGCTCCTTCGGTACGACGACCCGCCCGCCCGCGCCGGGGCAGTCCAGGTGGAGCCCCTCGGCGTCGGCCGTGACCACCCGGCCCGGCAGCGCGCGGCCCGGGGAGGGCACGTACACGATCCGATCGCCGGGGTCGAAACCGCCGAACCGGCCGGGGCCCGGGTTCAGCCGCTCCTTGAGCGCGGCGTTCAGCGCCCGGGTGCCCGCCGAGCCGCCGTGGCCCGGGGTGATGACCTGGACCCCCTCGGCGGGGATGCCGAAGGCGCGCGGTACGGACTCGGACACCAGCTGGACCGTGCGGTGGACGGCCTCCCCGGCATCGCGCACCGGGACGATGACGACCTCCTTGCCGGGGGCCTCGACCGCGAGCAGCTCGCCGGCGCCGACCCCGGAGACCAGCTCGCCGAGCGGGCCCGGGTCCGGGACGCGGGAGGCGAGCCCGGGGCAGGCGCGGGCGGCCAGTACGTCCGCGAACACCCGCCCGGGGCCCGCGGATCCGAGCACGGCGGGATCCCCGGACAGCACCAGCCGGGCACCGTCGGGGACGGATTCGACGAGCGCGGCGGCGCTTTCCACATCGAGCTGCGGGGCGTCGGTGACGACGAGCAGGTCCAGGGCGAGCTGGCCGTCCTGGTCCCGGCCCGGTCCCTCGGTCCCGGCCAGCAGCCCCGCCACGGTCGCGGCGCCCTCGCCCGCCGCGTCCCGGGTCGCGGGCGTGTGGCAGGCGAGCCAGGCGCGCAGGCCGAGCGCGCGGGCGGTGGCGAGCAGGGCCAGGGGCTCCGCGCGGGCCGCCTCGCCGCCGGTGTGGGTCACCAGGCCGTGGCCCGCGACGGCGCGGATCAGCTCGGCGGCGGCGCCGTCGCCGGGGGCGGCCTTGGCCCACTCGGCCGGGTCGGCGGCCTCACCGAAGGTGTTGACCAGGCGGGCCAGGCCGTCGGCGAGGCTCTCCTCGGCCAGGGCCAGGCCCTCCGGGCCGACCAGGATCCGGACGGGCTGCTCCTCGCCCTCCGCGACGGGCTCCCCGACGGGTTCCTGGAAGACGAGGACGTCGCCGTCGCCGATGGCCTGCTCCAGGGCCTCGGCCGGGTCGGGCACGGCGTACTGGCCGAGGGCGCCGGTCAGCACCGAGGCCTCCAGCGCGGTGTGGCCCTTCAGGGCCGCCTGGGCCAGCAGCCAGGCCACGAGGGCGGCCGTGCGGCGCTCGTCCCCGGGGCCGCAGTCCGCGCCCAGCAGGGCGCGGGCGAACCCGTCGGCCTGGGTCGGGCGGACGCCCGGTACCGACAGCAGCTGCCAGGGGTCCTCGGTGAGCCGCCCGGCGGCGTCCTCACCGAGTGCCTCGGCGGCCTTGGCGGCGACGGCCTCGGGGCCGCCGGTACGGGCGAGCAGCGCGCGCACGGCCGCGACGGCCTCCGCGGGCGCGGGGGGCCGCGGCGCGGTCCGGGGGCGTTCGGCGGCGGGGGCCGGTGCCGGGGCCGGGGTGCGGCGGGGCGCGGCCGGGGCGTCGTCGAAGTACCGCGAGGGCGGCTTCTCCCCGCCCTCCACGGCGCGGACGGCGGCCAGCAGGTCCGCCGCCGTGCCGCTGAGCTTGGCCCCGGCCTCGACGGGAGCCGTGCGCTCGGCCTTGCGCCGCGCGATCCGCTCCCGCTCGACCTTCTGCGCGGCCAGCTCGGCGGCGGCCTCGCTGAGCCCGCCCGCGGCCGCGCCGGCCTCGCCGCTCTGCCCGGGAATCCCCGCGCCCGTCGCTCCGGCGCCCCCGTCGTCGCCCGCGCCGGAGTGCGCGCCGCTCTCGTCGGCCGGAGCGCCGTCGGCACCGCCCGAGCCCTCCGCGTCGGCCGACGCGTCCGGCCCGCCGGACTCCGCCGCGCCCTCGTCCTGGCCGTCCACGCCACCGCCGGAGCCTTCCGCCCCGGCCGCGTCCGCGTCGGCCGCACCCTCGACACCGTCCGCCTCGGCGGCAGACGGAGCGTCACCCTCGACACCGTCCGGCTCCACGGCGGACGGCGCGTCGCCGTCGACACCCTCCGGCTCCACGGCGGACGGGGCGTCGCCGTCGGCGGCCGGGGCGGGCGGGGCCGCGTCGTTCCGCGCCGCCTCGCCGGAGGCGCCCGGTTCCGCGTGCGCCCCTGTCGCCTCGGGGGCGGTGGGGGTGGCCTCCGGGGGCGGGTCCGTGCGGTCCGTACTCACAGCATGCTCCAGTCAGGATCGGGATAGCGGTGCACGGGCGCCGAGACGTCGTCCAGCGCGCGGCAGATCTCCTCGGGAAGACTAAGCGCCTCCACCGACAGGGCCTCCGCGAGCTGGGCCGACGTACGGGCCCCCACGATCGGGGCCGCGACCCCAGGGCGGTCGCGGATCCAGGCCAGGGCCACCTGGAGCGGGGTCACGGCCAGCCCGTGGGCCGCCGTCGCCACCGCGTCCACGATCCGGCTCGCGGTGTCGTCCAGGTACGGATCCACGAAGGCGGCCAGGGTCTGCGAGGCCCCCCGGGAGTCCGCGGGGATGCCGTCGCGGTACTTGCCGGTCAGCACCCCGCGCCCCAGCGGGGACGAGGGCAGCAGCCCGACGCCCAGGTCCAGGGCCGCGGGCAGCACTTCCCGCTCCACGCCGCGCTGGAGCAGGGAGTACTCCATTTGGGTGCAGGCGAGCCGCGTCCTGACGCCCGGCGCGGCCAGCTGCCAGGTCGCCGCCTTCGCCAGCTGCCAGCCGGAGAAGTCCGTCACCCCCACGTACCGCGCCCGCCCGCTGCTGACCGCGAGGTCCAGCGCGTGCAGGGTCTCCTCCAGCGGGGTGAAGGGGTCGAAGGCGTGGACCTGCCAGAGGTCGACGTGATCGGTGCCCAGGCGCGCCAGCGAATCGTCCAGCGCCGCCAGCAGGTGCCCGCGCGAGCAGTCGAAGCGGCGGTCCGGATCCGCCGCCCCGCCCGCCTTGGTGGCGATGACCAGGTCCCGGCGCGGCACCAGCCCGTCCAGGAGCCGGCCCAGGAGGTATTCCGCCTCGCCGTCCCCGTACACGTCGGCGGTGTCGACCAGCGTGCCGCCCGCGTCCCAGAACGTCTTGAGCTGATCGGCGGCGGCTTCCTCGCTCTCCCCGCCGGCCGACCGGCCCCACGTCAGGGTGCCGAGGCCCAGCCGGGACACGCGCAGGCCGGTGCGGCCGAGATGCCTCTGCTCCATGAGCGCTGAGCGTACTGCGGGACGCGTGAGGCCCTGACGGATGGTGCCCCGGCGCGCTAGAGTCCCCGGGGACAGCGACGTTACTCATCAGTACAGACGTGTACCGGCTTAAAGGGGACGACATGCGGCTCGGCATCAATCTCGGCTACTGGGGCGCGGGCATGGACGCCGACAATCTGGCCGTCGCCCAGGAGGCCGACCGCCTCGGCTACGACGTGTGCTGGGCCGCCGAGGCCTACGGCTCCGACGCCCCCACCGTGCTGGCCTGGGTCGCCGCCCAGACCGAGCGCATCGACATCGGCTCCGCGATCCTCCAGATCCCGGCCCGCCAGCCCGCGATGACCGCGATGACCGCCGCCACCCTGGACTCCCTCTCCGGCGGCCGCTTCCGCCTGGGTCTCGGCGTCTCCGGCCCGCAGGTCTCCGAGGGCTGGTACGGCGTGAAGTTCGACAAGCCGCTGGCCCGCACCCGCGAGTACGTCGAGATCGTGCGCAAGGCCATGAGCCGCGAGCGCCTCTCGCACGACGGCGAGCACTGGACCCTGCCGCTGCCCGGCGGCCCCGGCAAGCCGCTCAAGCTCACGGTGCACCCCACGCGCGAGCACATCCCGCTCTACATCGCCGCCATCGGCCCCAAGAACCTGGAGCAGACCGGCGAGATCGCCGACGGCGCGCTGCTGATCTTCCCGGCCGCCGAGCACCTCGAGGCCACCGCCCTCACCCACATCCGGGCGGGCCGCGAGAAGGCCGGACTGACCATGGACGGCTTCGACGTCTGCCCGACGGTCCCGCTCGCCGTCGGCGACGACGTGACCGCGCTCGCCGACATGTTCCGCCCCTACACCGCCCTGTACGTCGGCGGCATGGGCAGCCGCAAGCAGAACTTCTACAACCAGCTCGCCCAGCGCATGGGCTACGAGAAGGAAGCCGCCGAGATCCAGGACAAGTACCTGGCGGGCGACAAGACCGGCGCGGCCGCCGCGATCCCGCACTCGCTGATCGACTCGACCACCCTGCTCGGCTCCGTGGAGCGGATCGCCGACAAGATGACGGCCTACGCCGAGGCCGGGGTCACCACGCTGACGCTGGCCCCGGCCGGGTTCACCCTGGAGGAGCGGGTCGCCGCCCTGCGCGCCGGAACCGAGGCCCTGGAGCGGGCCGGGGTCGCGTAGTCAAAAGCCCTGCGGCCGTGGTGGGGGCTCGGGGGGTCTTCCCCGCCACGGCCGGCACAGCGAACAACGCGCCGGGGGCCCGGCGGGTTACGCCCCCGGGCGTACCCCTTCGGGTCCGTCGTTCGGCCGAGTAGTGCGACGTATCGGCTCCGCACGGGCTACGTATGGCCTACCTACGGTTGCCCGCCCCGGGGATCGGGACTTGAGTGAAGGCCCGATCCGCCCGGAGGTGTTCCGTCCCATGCTCTCTGCCCGCAGCCTGTTCCGGGAGATCCTCGACCACGACGACTCCTTCCAGCTCTTCTGCTCCATCGCCGCCAGCGGCGAGTCCCAGGGCGGCTGGGAGAACGCGCGGATCGCGGCGCTGGTGCCGCACGGCCTGCGCCACCTCGCGCCCCGGATCGTCCGGCACGGCGCCGACGAGGACAAGCACGGACGGATCTTCCACGCCCTGCTGCGCCACCGGGGACTGCACGCCGTCACCGTCCCGGCCGACACGGACTACACGATGAAGCTGGAGCGGCTCGGCATCGGGCTCGCCCACGACAAGCTGCGCCGCGCCGAACCCCTGACCGAGCGGGACATCGTCGTCTACCTCGCCCACAGCCGGGTCACCGAGCAGCGCGCCGCCGACCAGATGAACCTGCTGGTACGGCACTTCGGGGACCACCCGGAGGTCGGCAGGGCCCTGCGCATGATCAGCGCCGACGAGGACAACCACCTCGCCTACTGCCACGAGGAACTGCTGCGCCTCGCCGCCGGGGGCCACGGCCGCACCATCCAACGGCTGCTGCGCCAGAGCGCGCTCGCCGAGATCGCCGTCCACCGCGACGTCAGCCTCGCCGTCATGGCGCACATGGGACGGCTGCTGCGATGGCCCGCGCCGAAGTCCGCCGCGCTCGCCGCCGGAATCCGCTCCCGCTACGCGTACGAGCGCTTCGCGGGCTGGCACCGCATGGTGAGCCTGCGGATGCCCGAGCGGCGCGACGCCCTCGGCGGCGGCAGCGGCCCCGGTGCAGGACGGTCCCGCCCGGGCGTGCCGGTCGCTACAGCCAGCCCCGCCGCTTGAACATCCGGTGCAGGCCCACGCACAGGACCACCATCACGACCACCACGGCCGGATAGCCCCACGGGTGCTTCAGCTCCGGCATGTGCTCGAAGTTCATGCCGTAGATCCCGGCGACCATCGTGGGTACGGCCGCCATCGCCGCCCACGCCGAGATCTTGCGCATGTCGTCGTTCTGCCGCACCCCCATCTGCGCCAGGTGCGCCGACAGGGCGTCCGACAGCAGCCGGTCCAGGCCCTCGATGTACTCGTTCGCCTTGGTCAGGTGGTCGGAGACGTCGCGGAAGAAGGGCCGCGAGTGATCGTGCACGAACGGCACGTTCCCCGAGGCGAGCCGGTCCATCGGCTGGAGCAGCGGACTGGTGGCCCGCCGGAACTCCAGCACCTGCCGCTTGAATCCGTAGATCCGGCCGGCCGTGTTCTTCGCGTCCGAGGGAATCGGCGCGAACACCTCCGCCTCCAGCTCCTCCAGATCCGACTGCAGCTCCGCCGCCACCTCGATGTAGTGGTCCACGACCGCGTCCGCCACCGCGTACAGCACCGCCGTCGGCCCGTGCTTGAGCACGTCCGGCTCCTGCTCCAGCCGGTGGCGTACGGCGGTGAGCGCGGCCCCCTCGCCGTGCCGCACCGTCACCACGAACGAGTCGCCGATGAAGACCATCAGCTCGCCCGTGGTCACCGTGTCCGAGGCGTCGTCGTACATGACCGGCTTCAGGACGACGAACAGCGAGTCGTCGTACACCTCCAGCTTCGGCCGCTGGTGCGCGGTCAGGGCATCCTCGACGGCGAGCGCGTGCAGCCCGAACTCCTGGCTGACGTGCTCGAATTCCTTCGCCGACGGCTCGTGCATACCGACCCACAGGAAGGCGTCCCCGGCGGCCCGGGCCTCGGCCAGGGCGTCCGAGAAGTCATCCGGTCCATCGGTACGGCGGCCGTCCCGGTAAATCGCGCAGTCCACAATCACCCGGGGCATTCTTCCCTGACCCGGCCCCGGCCGCACAACACGCCGAGCGCATACCCTGTCCGCATGGCCACGCTGATCCTCGTACGACACGGGCGGTCCACCGCCAACACCGCAGGACTGCTCGCCGGCTGGACCCCCGGCGTCGAGCTGGACGAACGCGGCGCCGAACAGGCCGCCGCGCTGCCGGGCCGCCTCGCGGACCTGCCGCTCGCGGCCGCCGTCACCAGCCCGCTGGAGCGCTGCCGCCAGACGCTGGCGCCGCTGCTCGCCGCCCGGCCGGAGCTGCCGCTGCACCCGGACGAGCGGATCGGCGAGTGCCACTACGGCGACTGGTCCGGCCGCAAACTCTCCGAACTCTCCGACGAACCCCTGATGCGGATCGTCCAGCAGCATCCCTCGGCCGCGGCGTTCCCCGGCGGCGAGTCCATGCGCGCCATGCAGGCGCGCGCCGTGGACGCCGTGCGCGAGTGGAACGCGCGGATCGACGAGGAGCACGGCGCCGACGCCGCGTACCTCATGTGTTCGCACGGCGACATCATCAAGTCGCTCGTCGCCGACGCCCTCGGCATGCACCTCGACCTCTTCCAGCGCATCCACGTCGACCCCTGTTCGATCACCGCGATCCGCTACACCCCGACCCGCCCGTTCCTGCTCCGGCTGGGCGACACCGGGGACTTCGCGGGCCTCGCCCCCCGGCCGTCCGCCGATCCCGCGGCGGAGGGCGCTGCGGAGGGCGCGGACAAAGGCGCCGAAGACGGCGGGAACGCCGTCGTGGGAGGCGGTGCGGGCGCTGTGTGATCGAACGGCGCAGTAGGGTGGACTGGCCCCGATTCATCAGCACAGACACGCGTGCGCAGAGCTCCCGCTGCCGCAGAGACTGGAGACTGGACGTGCCCCGTCAGGTGTTCCTCTACGACCCCCCGGACCGCTTCGTGGCCGGCACGGTCGGCCTGCCCGGACGCCGTACCTTCTTCCTCCAGGCTTCCACCGGACCGCGCGTGACCAGCGTGTCCCTGGAGAAGACCCAGGTCGCGGCGCTCGCGGAGCGGATGGACGAGCTGCTGGACGAAGTCGTACGGCGCACCGGGGGCAATGCCCCCGTGCCCGCGGTCGCCCCCGCCGAGGCGGCGGACACGGCGCCGCTGGACGTGCCGGTCGAGGAGGAGTTCCGCGTCGGCACCATGGCCCTGGCCTGGGACGGCGAGGAACAGCGCATGATCGTCGAGGCGCAGGCGCTGGTGGAACTCGACGCCGACTCGGACGAGGACCTCGCCGAGGCGGAGGAGCGGCTGCTCCAGGACGAGGAGAACGGCCCGCCGATGCTGCGGGTGCGCCTCTCCGGGGCGCAGGCCCGCGCCTTCGCCAAGCGGGCCCTGGACGTCGTCAACGCGGGCCGGCCGCCCTGCCCGCTGTGCAGCCTCCCGCTGGACCCCGAGGGGCACGTCTGTCCGCGCCAGAACGGCTACCGGCGCGGGGCGTGAACGCGATGGGGGACGACGTGACGCAGGAAGACCGGGACGCGACGCGGGAAGACCGGGACGCGACGCGGGAAGACGGGGACGCGACGCGGGAGGACCGGACCCAGGGGGTCCTCGACGTGCTCACCCACGGCGAACTGACCGTCCAGGGGCGGATCCGCGAGGCGTCCAACGCCGTACTGCTGTGCACCGCCACCCAGGACGGGGTGAGCGTGGACTGCGTCTACAAGCCGGTCAAGGGCGAGCGGCCGCTGTGGGACTTCCCCGACGGGAACCTCGCCCAGCGCGAGCGCGCCGCCTTCCTGGTCTCCGAGGCCATGGGGTGGGGCCTGATCCCGGCGACCGTGCTGCGCGACGGGCCGTACGGCGAGGGCATGGTCCAGCAGTGGATCGAGTCCGGCGACGAGGCGGGGGAGACCGACGACGCCGGGGAGGGGAATCCCGCGGGGAACCTCCTCGCCCTGGTCGAGGGCGAGGAAGCGGGGGAGGGCTGGAAGCCCGTCGCGCTCGCCGAGGTCGGCGAAGGCCGCACCGCGCTCCTCGTGCACGCCGACGACCCCCGGCTGCGCCGGCTCGCCGTCCTCGACGCCGTGATCAACAACGGCGACCGCAAGGGCGGCCACCTGCTGCCCGCCCCCGACGGCCGGCTCTACGGCATCGACCACGGCGTCAGCTTCCACACCGAGGACAAACTGCGCACCCTGCTCTGGGGCTGGGCCGGAGAGCCGCTGACCGGTGAGGCCCGCGCGGCGCTCGCCTCCCTGACCCTCCTGCTGGCCGACGGGGCCCCGCTCGCCACCCGACTGGCGGAACTGATCACACCGGCCGAGCTGGACGCCGTACGGGGCCGGGTGGCGGATCTGCTGCGCACCGGGGAGCACCCCCGGCCCTCCGGCGACTGGCCCTCGATCCCCTGGCCGCCCGTCTGACGGCCGACCCCGGCCGCGCGGGGACGTACGCACACAACGGGCCGGATCGCAAGGGCGGCGATCACGCCAAGAGCGCAGGTCCGGTTCGTTTCAGGAACACCCGTCCGGTTAGGCTCGAGTCATGCATGCCTGGCCCGCTTCTGAGGTCCCCGCCCTGCCTGGCAAGGGCCGCGACCTCCAGATCCACGACACTTCGACTCAGGGGAAGGTCACCCTTTCCCCCGGTCCCGTCGCCCGTATCTACGTCTGCGGAATCACCCCGTACGACGCGACCCACATGGGTCACGCGGCGACCTACAACGCGTTCGACCTCGTGCAGCGCGTGTGGCTCGACACCAAGCGGCAGGTGCACTACGTCCAGAACGTGACCGACGTGGACGATCCGCTCCTGGAGCGGGCCCTGCGCGACGGCCACGACTGGACCGAACTCGCCGAGCGCGAGACCGCCCTGTTCCGCGAGGACATGACCGCGCTGCGGATGCTCCCGCCGCAGCACTACATCGGGGCCGTCGAGGCCATACCCGGCATCGTGCCGCTCGTGGAGCGGCTCCGGGACGCGGGCGCCGCGTACGAACTCGACGGCGACACCTACTTCTCGGTCGAGTCCGACCCGCACTTCGGCGGGGTCTCGCACCTCGACGCCGAGGCGATGCGGCTGCTCTCCGCCGAGCGCGGCGGTGACCCGGAGCGCCCGGGCAAGAAGAACCCGCTCGACCCGATGCTGTGGATGGCCGCCCGCCCGGGCGAGCCGAGCTGGGACGGGGCCTCGCTGGGCCGCGGCCGGCCCGGCTGGCACATCGAGTGCGTCGCCATCGCCCTGGACCACCTGGGCATGGGCTTCGACATCCAGGGCGGCGGGTCCGACCTGGCCTTCCCGCACCACGAGATGGGTGCCTCGCACGCGCAGGCGCTGACCGGCGAGTTCCCGATGGCCAAGGCCTACGTGCACGCGGGCATGGTCGGGCTGAACGGCGCGAAGATGTCGAAGTCCAAGGGCAACCTGGTCTTCGTGTCCGCGCTGCGGCGGGCGGGGGTGGACCCGGCGGCGATCCGCCTGGCCCTGCTGTCGCACCACTACCGGGCCGACTGGGAGTGGACGGACCAGGTGCTCGCCGATGCGGTGGCGCGGCTGGAGCGGTGGCGGGCCGCCGTGTCCCGGCCGGACGGGCTTTCGGCCGACGCGCTCGTGGAGGAGGTGCGGGAGGCGCTCGCGGACGATCTGGACGCGCCTGCCGCGCTGGCGGCCGTGGATCGCTGGGCGGACGCCCAGATCGCCTCCGGCGGCTCCGACGAGGCCGCGCCCGGCCTCGTCTCGCGCACGGTGGACGCCCTCCTGGGCGTAGCCCTCTAACCCAGGCTCCCCCCGCAGCCCCCGCCCTCCCAGGCCGGGGGCTGCGGCACGCCCGCCCCGCATCCGCCCTCCGGGGGCGCCTCAAACGCCGGCGGGGCTGGTTGTGCAGCCTGCCCGGCGTTTGAGGGCGCTGCGTCCGGGTGCGGCTGGTCCGCCCTCCGGGGGCGCCTCAAACGCCGGCGGGGCTGGTTGTGCCGCGGGCGGTCCCGCCCTGCCGGCGGGGCTGGATGTGCAGCCTGCCCGGCGTTTGAGGGCGCTGGGGCCCGGCGGGGGTGGAGATGTCAGCCCGCCCGGCGTTTGAGGGCGAAGGCAGCCCGCCCGGCGAGCGAGGGCTACGGGTCCGGGGTTTCCTCCGGCGGGGGGTCGGCCGGGTCCTCCCCGGAGGGGTCCGGTTTGCGCCGCGGCGGCCTCGGCTTGCCGCTCGACGGGTCCCACAGGTACGAACCGTCCCCCGGCTCACCCGTCCCCGGCCCACCGTCCCGCCGCCGCAGGTACCGCTCGAACTCCCGCGCGATCGCCTCCCCGGAGGCCTCCGGCAGGTCCGCCGTGTCCCGCGCCTCCTCCAGCGTCTGGACGTACTCCGCCACCTCGCTGTCCTCGGCGGCCAGTTGGTCCACGCCCACCTGCCACGCCCGCGCGTCCTCCGGGAGTTCACCCAGCGGGATGCGGATGTCGATCAGGTCCTCCAGCCGGTTCAGGAGGGCCAGCGTCGCCTTCGGGTTCGGCGGCTGCGACACGTAGTGCGGCACCGCCGCCCACAGCGAGACGGCCGGCACCCCCGCGTGGGTGCAGGCCTCCTGGAGGATCCCGACGATGCCCGTGGGGCCCTCGTACCGGGTCTCCTCCAGGTCCATCGTCCGCGCCAGGTCCGGATCGGACGTCACCCCGCTCACCGGCACCGGCCGGGTGTGCGGGGTGTCCCCGAGCAGCGCGCCCAGGATGACCACCATCTCCACGCCCAGTTCATGGGCGAAACCGAGGATCTCGTTGCAGAACGACCGCCACCGCATGGACGGTTCGATGCCCCGGACCAGGACCAGGTCGCGCGGCTTGGCGCCGCCCACCCGGACCACGGACAGCCGGGTGGTCGGCCAGGTGACCTTCCGTACCCCGTTGTCCAGCCACACCGTCGGACGGTTGACCTGGAAGTCGTAGTAGTCCTCAGCGTCGAGCGCCGCGAACACCTCGCCCTTCCACTCCCGGTCCAGGTGCGTGACCGCACCGGAGGCGGCGTCACCCGCGTCGTTCCAGCCCTCGAACGCGGCCACCATGACCGGGTCGATCAGCTCGGGCACGCCCTCAAGCTCGATCACCCAGGTCTCCTTCCGAAGTTCCCCTTGTGTACGGGGGCCAGCCTAAGCCTTGACGGGATGCCTGCCACAGCCCATGGAAAAGGGGTGGTCCCCGGGACCACCCCTCTTCCCCACCTGCGCGGAAGCTATGCCTCAGGCGTCCTTCCGCTATGCCTTGCGGCTCAGCATCTCCTCGACCCGGCCGCGTACCTCGGCGTTGTCGAGACCGCGCACGGTGACCGTCGTACGGCGGCGCAGGACGTCGTCCACCGTCTCCGCCCACTCGTGGTCACGGGCGTAGGCGACCTGCGCCCAGATCTCCGGGCCGTCCTCGTGGATCCGCTCGGCCAGCGCCGGGTCCTCGTTGGCGAGGCGCGCGATGTCGAAGGCCAGCGAGCCGTAGTGCGAGGCCAGGTGGCGCGCGGTCAGCGGGTCCATCCGGGAGCCCGGGTCACGGTCGATCAGCAGTCGGTGCGCGACCGCGTTGGGGTTGGCGACACCGGGCAGCGGCACCCGGCGGACCAGGGACTTGACCGGCTCCATGTCGTCGACGAGCGGGCTGCCCGGGAGCTTCGCCAGCTTGTCCATGACGACGCGGCCGATGTGCCGGTACGTCGTCCACTTGCCGCCGGCCACCGACAGCATGCCCGCGCGGCCCTCGGAGACCACCGTCTCGCGCTTGGCCTTCTCGACCCCGCCGGGGCCGCCGGGCAGCACCCGCAGGCCCGCGAAGGCGTAGGTCATCAGCGAGCGGTCGAGGTCGGCGTCCTTCACCGAGAACGCCGCCTCGTCGAGGATCTGCTCGATGTCGGACTCCGTGGCGCGCACGTCCGCCGGGTCGCCCTCGTAGACCTCGTCGGTCGTACCGAGGAGCAGCTGGTCCTCCCAGGGGAGGGCGAAGGTGATGCGGTACTTGTCGATCGGGGTGGCCATGGCGGCCTTCCACGGCGACTTGCGCTTCATCACGATGTGCGCGCCCTTGGAGAGGCGGATCGACGGCATCGAGTGCTTGTCTTCCATGCGCCGCAGGTGGTCCACCCACGGGCCGGTGGCGTTGAGCACGACGCGCGCGTTCACCCCGAACTCGGTGCCGTCGAGACGGTCCTTGAGCTCGGCGCCCGAGACCCGGCCCTGCGTCATGCGCAGACCGGTGACCTCGGCGTGGTTCAGGACGACCGCGCCCGACTCGACGGCCGCGCGGACCGTCATGACGGCGACGCGGGAGTCGTTCATCTGGTGGTCGTAGTAGACCGCGACGGCCTTGAGGTTGTCGGTCTTCAGACCCGGGTTGTCGGCGACGGCGCGGGCCGGCGATATGACCTTGCCGATGCCGTCACCGAAGGCGGACAGCGCCGAGTACGCGAAGACGCCCGCGCCCAGCTTCGCGGCGCCGACCGGGCCGCCCTTGTACACGGGGAGGTAGAAGGTCAGCGGGTTGACCAGGTGCGGGGCCACGTCCTTGGCCAGTACCCGGCGCTCGTGGTGGTTCTCGGCGACCAGCTTGACCGCGCCGGTCTGCAGGTAGCGCAAGCCACCGTGGACGAGCTTGGAGGAGGCGGAGGAGGTGGCGCCGGCGAAGTCGCCGGCGTCCACCATGGCGACCCGCAGACCCGACTGCGCGGCGTGCCAGGCCACCGAGGTGCCCAGGATTCCACCGCCGATGACGAGCAGGTCGTACGTGGCCTTGGCCAGCTGCTCGCGGGTCTCGGCTCGGCTCGCGTTCGAACCGGCGGTCGGGTGCGATCCCAGTGAGGGAACGCTCTGCAGGCTGCTCATATCTCTCTTAGCTCCTCGTCGATTGACTCAGCTGGTGCGGTCAGCTGGCGTCTTCGTCGTCGACCCAGCCCATGGACCGCTCCACGGCCTTGAGCCAGCTCTTGTACTCGCGGTCCCGCTGTTCGGCGGGCATGCGCGGGGTCCACTCCGCCGCGCGGCGCCAGTTGGCGCGCAGGGCGTCGGTGTCGGGCCAGAAGCCGACGGCCAGGCCGGCGGCGTAGGCGGCGCCGAGGCAGGTGGTCTCGGCGACCATCGGGCGCACCACGGGGGCGTCCACGAAGTCGGAGAGGGTCTGCATCAGCAGGTTGTTGGAGGTCATGCCGCCGTCGACCTTGAGGGCCGCCAGCTCGACGCCGGAGTCCTTGGTCATGGCGTCGGTGATCTCGCGGGTCTGCCAGGCGGTGGCCTCGAGGACGGCACGGGCGATGTGCGCCTTGGTGACGTACCGGGTGAGGCCGGCGATCACACCGCGGGCGTCGGAGCGCCAGTACGGGGCGAACAGGCCGGAGAAGGCGGGCACGAAGTACGCGCCGCCGTTGTCCTCGACCGAGGACGCGAGGGTCTCGATCTCGGCCGCGGTCTTGATCATGCCCATCTGGTCGCGCATCCACTGGACGAGCGAGCCGGTGACGGCGATGGAGCCCTCCAGCGCGTAGACCGGCTTCTGGTCGCCGATCTGGTAGCCGACCGTGGTCAGCAGGCCGCTGTAGGAGTTGATGATCTTGTCGCCGGTGTTCATCAGCATGAAGGTGCCGGTGCCGTACGTCGACTTCGCCTCGCCCTCGGCGAAACAGGTCTGGCCGAACAGCGCGGCCTGCTGGTCACCGAGTGCCGAGGCGACCGGGACACCGGCGAGGACGCCGTCCTTGACGTGGCCGTAGACCTCGGCGGAGGACTTGATCTCGGGGAGGACGTTGAGCGGGACGCCCATCGACTCCGCGATCTTGTCGTCCCAGGCCAGGGTGTGCAGGTTCATCAGCATGGTGCGCGAGGCGTTGGTGACGTCGGTGACGTGCACGCCGCCCTGGGCGCCGCCGGTGAGGTTCCAGATGACCCAGGAGTCCATGGTGCCGAAGAGGATGTCCCCGGCCTCGGCGCGCTCGCGCAGGCCCTCGACGTTGTCGAGCAGCCAGCGGACCTTGGGACCGGCGAAGTACGACGCGAGGGGGAGGCCCGTCTCGCGGCGGAAGCGGTCCTGGCCGACGTTGCGGCCGAGCTCCTTGCAGAGGGAGTCGGTGCGGGTGTCCTGCCAGACCAGCGCGTTGTGGACCGGCTCGCCGGTGTTCTTGTCCCACAGCAGCGTGGTCTCGCGCTGGTTGGTGATGCCGACGGCCTTGACGTCGGCGGCGGTGATCTCGGCCTTGGCGATGGCCCCGGCGACGACCTCCTGGACGTTGGTCCAGATCTCGGTGGCGTCGTGCTCGACCCAGCCCGGCTTCGGGAAGATCTGCTCGTGCTCCTTCTGGTCGACGGCGACGATGCGGCCGTCGCGGTCGAAGACGATGCAGCGGGAGGAGGTGGTGCCCTGGTCGATCGCGGCGATGAAGGGGCCGGTGCTGCTGGTCATGGTGGCTGCTCCTGGCAGGTCTGTGAGTAGGCGGAATCAGGGGGCGGTGCGGATCTTGCGAAACGTGCCGGTACTGATCAGGCGAACGCGAGGTTGTACAGACCGCCGGCGAGTGCGGCACCGGCGAGCGGTCCGACCACCGGGATCCAGGAGTATCCCCAATCCGAGCCGCCCTTGTTGGGAAGCGGAAGCAGGGCGTGCACGATGCGGGGACCGAGGTCACGCACCGGGTTGATCGCGTAGCCGGTCGGCCCGCCGAGCGAGAGGCCGATGCCGACGACCACGAACGAGGTGATCAGGACGCCGATGACGCCGAGGCCCTTGCCGTCGTCCTGGAGGCCCTGGGTCAGGATGGCCAGGACCAGGACCGCCGTGCCGATGATCTCGGTGATGAGGTTCTGGACGACGTTACGGATCTCGGGGCCCGTGGAGAAGACACCGAGCACCGGACCGGCCTGGTCGTGCGGGTGCGGGTCCTCGGGGCCCAGCTTGGCGTCGCGGATGTGCTCCGGGTCGGCGAGGTGGGCGCGGAACTGGCCGTAGTACGTCGCCCACATCAGGACGGCGCCGAGCATGGCGCCGAGCAGCTGGCCGGCGAAGTACACCGGCACGTCGCTCCAGTCGCCGCTCTTGATGGCGAGGCCGACGGTGACCGCCGGGTTCAGGTGAGCACCCGAGAGCGGCGCGGACACGTAGGCGGCGATGAGGACGGCGAATCCCCAGCCGAACGTGATCGCCAGCCAGCCCGCGTTGCGGGCCTTCGAGCTCTTGAGCGTCACGGCGGCGCAGACGCCACCGCCGAGCAGGGTGAGCAGGGCGGTACCGATGGTCTCGCCGATGAAGATGTCGGAGCTGGACACCCGCGACTCCTTTGTCAAAAACGTCCATGGGGGTGGGCGGAACACCGGGTCCCTCCGGTGGTCCCACGCACTCGGTGAGTGCTGCACCGGTCCTTGGCCTCGCCATACCTTAACGCGTATTGCCGTTAGGTGTTCGACAATGCCGACCGGTGAACGGCAGTTTTCCGCCCGGGTGGAGAATGCGTCAAGGGTTGACCAGGCCAAAGTGCCGGATCGTTACCACTAGGTACGATCGCCCAAATCCAGCCATCCCATGGTCAGGAACAGGCCGAAATGGGCATGGAACGGCCAAGAAGCGGCCTGTGGCCGCGAAGGGAAGGTCAGAACCGGCCCGCGCCAAGGTCGCGCGAAACCGCGCGCGCACAGTCCCGCACGGCCGCGACCAGCGCCGGACGGGGCTCCCCGGACGCGCCGCAGACCCGCTCCACGGCACCCGAGACCGCCACCGCGCCGACCGGCATCCGCCGCCGGTCGTGGATCGGCGCCGCCACCGAGGCCAGACCGTCCCAGGTCTCCTCGACGTCGGAGCCCCAGCCGCGCGCCCGGATCAGGTCCAGCACCTCTTCGAAGCCGGCCCGGTCCGTGACCGTACGGGGCGTGAACGACTCCCGCTCGGCCTCCACGGCCTGGCTGTGCGCCACCGGGTCGTACGCGGACAGCACCTTGCCCAGGGCCGTGGAATGCAGCGGCTGCATGGCCCCCACCTCCAGCACCTGACGGCTGTCGTCGGGGCGGAAGACGTGGTGCATGATCAGCACCCCGCTCTTGTGCAGCACCCCCACGTACACGCTCTCGCCGCTCGCCCGGGCCAGATCGTCCGTCCAGACCAGCGCGCGGGCGCGCAGCTCGTGGACGTCGAGATAGCTGTTGCCCAGGCGCAGCAGCTCCGCGCCCAGCTGGTAGCGGCCCGAGATGGCGTCCTGCTCCACGAAACCCTCGGCCTGAAGGGTGCGCAGGATGCCGTGGGCCGTGCCCTTGGCCAGCCCCAGCGAGGAGGCCACGTCCGACAGGCCGTAGCGGCGCTCACCGCCCGCCAGGAGTCGCAGCATCGCAGCGGCTCGCTCGAGCGACTGGATGTTCCGTGCCATCGGGCTGCCTCCTGCTGACGTAGTTCGACAATGCTGAACAGTATCGGTCGATGCCGACTGTGCGCATGGTGGGGAAAACGTTCGAGCCACGGCGAACCGGCCAGGCCCGGCCCACCCCCGCGCACAGAATGCAGTCCGCCACGTGGGACACCCCCACCGGGGCCGGTTCCACGCGGTTACCCTGACCGCGTGCACCCTTGACACAGAGGGGGTGCAAAGCCGACAGCCGTCGCATCCCAGGGAGCTCAACCATGGCCTCGTTGCCGAACCCGCCCGCAGACACCCAGAACCGGGCCGACGCCCTCCGGCAGGCGCTGGCCACCCGCGTGGTGGTCGCCGACGGAGCCATGGGAACCATGCTCCAGGCCCAGGACCCCACCCTGGAAGACTTCCAGCAGCTGGAAGGCTGCAACGAGGTCCTGAACGTCACGCGCCCCGACATCGTGCGCTCGGTCCACGAGGCCTACTTCTCCGTCGGCGTGGACTGCGTCGAGACCAACACCTTCGGCGCGAACCTCTCCGCCCTCATCGAGTACGACATCCCCGAACGCAATTTCGAGCTGTCCGAATCCGGCGCCCGGATCGCCCGCGAGGTCGCCGACGAGTTCACCGCCTCCACCGGTCAGCAGCGCTGGGTACTGGGTTCGATGGGCCCGGGCACCAAGCTGCCCACCCTCGGCCACATCCGCTACGAGGCGATCCGGGACGCGTACCAGATCAATGCGGAGGGTCTGATCACGGGTGGTGCGGATGCGCTGCTGGTGGAGACGACGCAGGACTTGTTGCAGACGAAGTCTTCGATCATCGGTGCGCGGCGGGCGATGGATGCGCTGGGTGTGTCGGTTCCGCTGATCTGTTCGGTGACGGTGGAGACGACGGGGACGATGCTGCTGGGGTCGGAGATCGGTGCGGCGCTGACCTCGCTGGAGCCCCTGGGTGTGGACATGATCGGGCTGAACTGCGCGACGGGTCCGGCGGAGATGAGCGAGCACCTGCGCTACCTCGCCCGCAATGCCCGTATCCCGATCTCCTGCATGCCCAATGCCGGCCTGCCCGTCCTGACCAAGGACGGCGCCCACTACCCGCTCTCCGCGAGCGAGCTGGCGGACGCGCAGGAGACCTTCGTCCGCGAGTACGGGCTCTCCCTGGTCGGCGGCTGCTGCGGTACGACGCCGGAGCACCTGCGTCAGGTGGTCGAGCGGGTCCGGGGTGCGGCGGTCACCGGGCGGGAGCCCGCCCCGGAGCCCGGGGCGTCGTCTCTCTACCAGACGGTTCCGTTCCGTCAGGATCTGGCGTTCATGGCGATCGGTGAGCGGACGAACGCGAACGGGTCGAAGAAGTTCCGGGACGCGATGCTGGAGGCGCGTTGG
>NZ_JBEOXE010000023.1:0-117833 GCF_040296485.1 Streptomyces sp. NPDC002138
GGCTTTGGGTTTGGGGTGCGCTCGGGTGCGCAGCGCGCACCGGGCCACCCCTGTCTGTGCCGTGCCTGCTGTGTTGTGCCGTGCCTTGATCAGGCGGCGGCGGCCGCCGCCGCTTCCCGCGCGGCGGCCCGGGCCTCACCCTCGGCCTGCATCCGCTTCGAGTAGCGGATGGTCCAGAAGATCAGGGACACGAGGAAGCCGTAGATCAGGAACGGGCTGAGGATCACCATGGTGTCGGTGCTCAGCGCGTACGCGAGGACCACGCGCAGCGCGGCCTCGATCAGGTAGGCGACGCCCCAGACGCTGGTCATCGTCTTCATCGCCTTGCGGAAGTCCGGGTACTGCCAGAGGCTGTTGAAGTGCCCCACGCCCTCCGGGGTGCCGTCGGTGCCGAACTTGCGGCCGAAGAAGAACATCAACGGCCGCGGCGCCAGCAGGGTGGCCAGGCACAGCGTGCCGAACAGCCCGGTCACGGCCGAGTCCTTGATGAGCAGGGCGCGGGCCGAGTGGGTACCGACCAGGGTGACCAGGGCCGTGATCACCAGGAATACCAGGGTGACGATGGCGAACTCGTCGATGTGGCGGCGCCAGGCGAGCGAGACGAGGGTGTCCACCACCGGCCAGGCGCTGCTGAGCAGCAGCGCGGCGAACTCGGTCCAGCCCCGCCCGGTGAGGATGTTGTAGGTGACGATCGGTGCGACCACGTTGAAGGCGATGGTCATGATCCAGCCGATGGCGGTGGCCGAGCCGGACCGTGCGGGTGGTCTGGCCTGAGCTGCCGGTGTTTCCTGAACGGACAACGTTCCCCCTGAGGCATGCATGGTGAAGTGCGGTAAGGGGAACGTAAGGAGAAGGGTGAGCCCGGGGCAATGGCGGGGCGCCCCAAATGATCACCAAACTTGCGGACCGTCAGATTCCGGCCACCCGGCGGATGCCTCCCGGTGCGGGGTCAGGCGCGCAGTCCCCGGACGATGAGCGCGGTGACGGCCTCGAACTCCGTGATGATGGTCGGCGAGAGCCAGTCCGCCGCGTACTGCGGGTCGTGGAAACGGCCGGTGGCGTCGAAGACCGCGCGGGCGGCCGCCGGAACGTCCGGCGCGGCCAGTGATCCGGCGGAGACGCCCTCGTCGATGATCCGCGCCAGCTGGTCGATCAGCTGGGTCAGATGCGCGTCCACCACTCCGCTGTTCTCGGCGAGCAGCACCGTGTACGTCGCGAACAGCTCGGGGTCGGCGCCCGCCTTGTGCCGCTTGGCCTCGAAGAGCGCCTCCAGCCAGGACTCCAGCTTGGAGGGGGCGCTCCCGGTCGGAGCCGAGGCGATCTCCTCCAGCATGACCACGCTCCGCGCGAGCCAGCGGTCGGTGACCGCCTCGCGCAGGGCGGCCTTCGACGGGAAGTGCCGGTAGACACTGCCGTGACTGACTCCGAGGGCGCGCGCCACGTCCACCACGGTCGCCTTCGTGGGGCCGAAGCGGCGCAGCACCTCCTCGGTGGTTTCGAGGATGCGCTCGGGGGTCAGGGGTTCGGCAGCTGCGGGAGGCATGTCTACGACCGTACCGGCAGCTCAGTGCTCACTGTCGAGGTGGGCCATCTGCGCCGCCGGGTACCGCTCGCCCGCCGCCGCGCCGGCGGGGACGGCCGCCTCGATGGCCGCCAGATCGGCAGGGGTGAGAACGGTGTCCAGGGCGCCCAGCGCCTCCGCCAGCCGGTCCCGGCGGCGCGCGCCCACCAGCGGCACGATGTCCTCGCCGCGCGAGAGCACCCAGGCGATGGCGGTCTGCGCCACGCTCACTCCCTTCTCGTCCGCCACCTTGCGCAGGGCGTCGACCAGATCGAGATTGCGCGCGAGGTTGTCCCCCTGGAAGCGCGGGCTCATCCCGCGGAAGTCGCCGGGGGCGAGCGCCCGGTCGCGGGCGAAGTGGCCGCTGATCAGGCCGCGGGAGAGCACGCCGTACGCCGTGATGCCTATGCCCAGCTCGCGGGCGGTCGGCAGGATCTCCGCCTCGATGCCGCGCGAGATCAGGGAGTACTCGATCTGGAGGTCGGAGATCGGGGCGACCGCGGCCGCCCGGCGCAGGGTGTCCGCGCCGACCTCGGAGAGCCCGATGTGCCGGACGTGCCCCGCCTGGACGGCCTCCGCGATGGCTCCGACCGTCTCCTCGATCGGGACGTCCGGGTCCACCCGGGCGATCCGGTAGATGTCGATGTGGTCCCGGCCGAGGCGCTGGAGCGAATACGCCAGGAAGTTCTTCACGGCGGCGGGTCGGCCGTCGTATCCGGTGAAGCCGCCCTCGACCGTGCGCAGCGCGCCGAACTTGACGCTGGTGAGGGCCCGGTCCCGGGCGGCGGCCGGTGCGGTGCGCAGCGCTTCGTTGATCAGCAGTTCGTTGTGCCCCATGCCGTAGAAGTCGCCGGTGTCCAGCAGGGTGACGCCCGCGTCCAGCGCGGCGTGGACGGTGGCGATGGACTCGGCGCGGTCCGCCTCGCCGTACAGGGCGGACATGCCCATGCACCCGAGGCCGAGCGGGTGGACGGAGGGGCCGGTGGTGCCGAGGGTGCGGTGGGTGTGCCGGGTCTGCCCGGTCTGCTGGGTCTGCTGGGTCTGTTGGGTGTTCGTCTCGTTCGTCATGACACAAGAATGGCATGACGGGTGACAGATTTCAATATCTGTCACCCGTCATCACTCCTCTTCATTCGAACGGGGTCACGCCGAGGCGATGCGCAGGATCAGTGCCGCGGCCGCGAGCAGTGTCAGCACGGCCGCGGGGACCAGCTCGTAGTGCTTGACCCGCAGGTGGCTGATGACGGCGCCGATGAAGTAGAGGGTCACGCCGGTCGCGGCGGCTATGCCCAGCGGGGTGAACCAGAGCCCGCCGACGAGGCCGACCGCGCCGGCCGCCTTGAGCGCCGCCAGGCGCGGCAGCCAGGAATCGGGAACGCCCACGGCCCGCATGTTCGTGACCACCGGCTCGGCGCGGCGCGCGGTGAGCGTGGCGGAGGCGGTGAGGGTCAGGGCGAGGAGGGTGGCGGTGATCAGGTAAGCGGTGAACATGAAGGACTCCAACGATCGGGGATGCTCAATCATTGAATAGCATCAACGATCGATCGATGGCAATCATTTGCCGACTGTTACGGTGTGGAGATGACCCTTCAGGACGCGCCGGACACGCCGGACGCACTGCCCGGCGAGGACGGCCCCGCTCCGGCGCAGCGCCTGGGCATGCTGCTGGCCTGGCACGGTTCGGCCGCCGAGACCCGGATGCGCCGGGCGCTCAGCGCCGCCGGACTCACCCCGCGCCACGCGATGACCCTGATGCACCTGGAAACGGGCCCCGTGAGCCAGCGGGCCCTCGCCGAGCGGCTGGAGGTGGACCCGAGCGTCCTCGTCGGGCTCCTCAACGACCTGGAGGGCGAGGCACTCGTCGAGCGGCGCCGCGACCCGGCCGACCGGCGTCGGCACAACGTGGCGATCACGCAGGCCGGTTCCGCCGCGCTGAGCGCGACGAACGCCGCCCTCGACGCCGTGGAGCGGGTGCTCTTCGCCGGTCTGTCGGAGCGGGAGCGCGCCACGCTGCGGGAGCTGCTGAGCCGGATCGACACGAACGCCGAGGACTTCAGCTGCGGCGAGTAGTGCGCCCGTCGGTCAGCGGGCCGCGATCTTCTCCAGCGTCCGCGAGGTCCGTACGGCCGTGGCCCGGGCCCAGCGGCCGCTGGTCAGGATCCCCACGACGAGGACGGCCAGCCCGCAGGCCGTGATGATCCACCAGGCGGGCCGGGCCGCGTCCGCGAAGGCGCCGGCCGTGTACGCGTGGCCGCCCAGCCCCGCCGCGAGGACCGCGCCGATGACCGCGACGCCCAGGGTGCCGCCCGTCTGCCTGCTGGTGGAGGCGACCGCGGCCGCCACCCCCGCCTGGGCGCGGGGCATCCCGGAGACGGCGGTGTTGGTGATGGGGGCGTTGACCATGCCGAAGCCGAGCCCGAAGAGCACGTACCCGGCGAAGAGCAGCGGGGTGGAGGCGGCGGCGTCGAAGGCGGCGAACAGCAGCCCGCTCGCGGCCATCGTGACCCCCGCGACGAGCAGCGGCAGCCGGGGCCCGCGCGAGGCCACCAGCCGCCCCGAGACCGGGGCGAAGAGGAAGGTCAGCGCGGCCATGGGGAGCATGTAGAGCCCGGCGTGCAGGGCGGTCAGCCCGCGCACCTCCTGGAGGTACAGGGTGTTGAGGAAGAGGAACCCGGACAGCGCGGCGAAGGCGCTGACCGCGATCACGGTCGCCCCGCTGAAGGGCGCGCTCCGGAAGAACCGGGGGTCGATCAGCGGCTCGGGCCGCCGGGGCTCGTAGACGAGGAGGCCCGCCAGCGCCGCGACCGCCAGCGCCGCGCAGCCGAGGATCAGCGGGGAGGTCCACCCGGCGTCGGGGGCCTCGATGATCCCGTAGGTCAGCGAGCCGAGCAGCAGCATGACGAGCAGCTGGCCCACCGGGTCCGGGCGGCGCGGGTGCCCGGCGCGCGACTCGGGGACGTAGCGCAGGGTCAGCACCAGGGCGAGGAGTCCGACGGGGAGGTTGACCCAGAAGATCGACCGCCAGCCGACCGAGTCGACGAGCAGCCCGCCGATCAGCGGGCCCGCGGCCATCGAGATGCCGACGACGCCGCCCCAGACGCCGATGGCACGGGCGCGCTCCTTCGGGTCGGTGAAGGTGTTGGTGATGATCGACATAGCGACCGGGTTGAGCATCGAGCCGCCGACGGCCTGGATCATCCGGAAGGCGATCAGCCAGCCGAGGCTGGGCGCCAGCGAGCACAGCAGCGAACCGGCGGTGAAGAGCACGAGCCCGGCGGTGAAGACCCTGCGACGGCCGATCCGGTCGCCCGTGGAGCCCGCGAGCATCAACAGGGAGGCCAGGACCAGCGTGTACGCGTCGATCGTCCACTGCATCCCGGCGACGGTGGCGTCGAGCTCGCGGCGCATGGAGGGGAGGGCGACGTTCAGGACCGTGTTGTCGAGGCTGACGATCAGCAGGCTCATGCAGCAGATGGCCAGGATCAACAGGCGACGCCTGGGGCTCAAGTCGTGCATGATGCCGATAGTACGCCTAACTAAACAAGTACGGCACGCGGCGCGGCTGCGCCACAATGGAGGGATGACCACGCTCCCCCCGCCCCTCGCGATCGGCCCGCACACCGTGCAGCCGCCGGTAGTGCTCGCGCCGATGGCCGGCATCACCAATGCCCCGTTCCGCACCCTCTGCCGCGAGTTCTCGGGCGGCAAGGGGCTCTTCGTGAGCGAGATGATCACGACGCGCGCGCTGGTCGAGCGCAACGAGAAGACCATGCAGCTGATCCACTTCGACGAGACGGAGAAGCCCCGCTCGATACAGCTGTACGGCGTCGACCCCGCCACGGTCGGCAAGGCGGTCCGCATGATCGTCGAGGAGGACCGCGCCGACCACATCGACCTGAACTTCGGCTGCCCGGTCCCCAAGGTGACCCGCAAGGGCGGCGGCTCGGCCCTGCCGTACAAGCGGAACCTGCTGCGCGCGATCCTGCGCGAGGCGGTCGCGGGCGCCGGTGACCTGCCGGTGACGATGAAGATGCGCAAGGGCATCAACGACGACCACCTCACCTACCTCGACGCGGGCCGGATCGCCGTCGAGGAGGGCATCACCGCCATCGCGCTGCACGGGCGCACCACCGCCCAGCACTACGGCGGCACGGCCGACTGGGAGGCCATCGCACGCCTCAAGGAGCACGTGCCGGAGATCCCGGTCCTGGGCAACGGCGACATCTGGTGCGCCGAGGACGCCCTGCGCATGGTCCGCGAGACGGGCTGTGACGGCGTCGTCGTCGGGCGCGGCTGCCTGGGGCGGCCGTGGCTCTTCAACGACCTCGTGGCGGCCTTCGAGGGGCGCCCCGAGGACTTCCACAAGCCCACGCTGCGCGAGGTCGCGGCCACGATGCTCCGGCACGCGCAGCTGCTGGGGGAGTGGATCGGCGACGAGGCGCGCGGGGTGATCGACTTCCGTAAGCACGTGGCTTGGTACACCAAGGGCTTCTCGGTGGGTTCGGAGATGCGGCAGAAGCTCGGCGTCACCTCCTCGCTGGCCGAGCTGGACGCTCATCTGAGCGAGCTTGATCTGGACCAGCCCTGGCCGGAGAGCGCGGACGGCCCGCGGGGCCGGACGTCCGGAAACAACCGAGTTGTCCTCCCCGAGGGGTGGCTCAAGGATCCGTACGACTGCGCGGGGGTCGGCGAGGACGCCGAGCAGGACACCTCGGGAGGCTGAGGAAGAGCCCTCCGGGGGCCCCTCCGGCGGCGTGAGATACGCCACGCATGGGTGGGGTTGCGCTCAGATGAGCGCCAATATCACGGGTAAGACTTTCAAAGGGTGGCACTGGGTGCCACCCTTTGTGCGTTCAAGACTTGAACGCAAATGTATCGATGATCGCTCATCCGAGCACGGGCAAGCCTCAGCAGGCCCTTCTCGCTTCGGGATGTGAAGGCTCTTCGTAGGTTCCAGCTACCCACGAGTTACTTTCGATCTCCTGGCGCATGGGTGGTTACAGCCATGTGACCGCCAAGTGGACGTACCCATAAGCCTTCGATCTGGGTATGTTCCTGGCCGTCAGGGCAGCCACCCGAGTCCTCGAGGAGTCGAGACCCGTGTCGGAAAACAAAGATCAGAAGTTCGTTTACGACTTCACCGAGGGCAACCGGGACCTCAAGGACCTTCTCGGCGGCAAGGGAGCCAACCTCGCCGAGATGACCAACCTGGGCCTCCCCGTCCCTCCCGGCTTCACCATCACCACGGAGGCCTGCAAGGTCTACCTGGAGAGCGGCGACGCCCCCGCGGAGCTGCGCGACGAGGTGAGCGCCCACCTGGCCGCCCTCGAAGCGAAGATGGGCAAGAAGCTCGGGCAGTCGGACGACCCGCTGCTGGTCTCGGTCCGGTCCGGCGCGAAGTTCTCGATGCCCGGCATGATGGACACGGTCCTCAACATCGGCCTGTCCGACGAGTCGGTCCAGGGCCTCGCCGCGCAGGCGGGCAACGACCGCTTCGCCTGGGACTCGTACCGCCGTCTCATCCAGATGTTCGGCAAGACGGTCCTCGGGGTCGAGGGCGAGCTCTTCGAGGACGCGCTGGACGAGGCCAAGGCCGCCAAGAAGGTCACCGTCGACACCGACCTGGACGCCGCCGACCTCAAGAAGCTGGTCGCGCGCTTCAAGGAGATCGTCGCCGAGCAGGCCGGCCGGGACTTCCCGCAGGACGCCCGCGAGCAGATGGACCTCGCCGTCCACGCCGTCTTCGACTCCTGGAACACCGACCGCGCCAAGCTCTACCGCCGCCAGGAGCGCATCCCCGGCGACCTCGGCACGGCCGTCAACATCTGTTCCATGGTCTTCGGCAACCTCGGCCCCGACTCGGGCACCGGCGTCGCCTTCACCCGTGACCCCGCCAGCGGCCACCAGGGCGTCTACGGCGACTACCTCACCAACGCGCAGGGCGAGGACGTCGTCGCGGGCATCCGCAACACGGTCCCGCTCGCCGAGCTGGAGTCGATCGACAAGACGTCGTACGACCAGCTCATGCAGATCATGGAAACCCTCGAGACGCACTACAAGGACCTGTGCGACATCGAGTTCACCATCGAGCGCGGTCAGCTGTGGATGCTGCAGACCCGTGTCGGCAAGCGCACCGCGGGCGCGGCCTTCCGCATCGCCACCCAGCTCGTCGACCAGGGCCTGATCGACGAGGCCGAGGCCCTCCAGCGGGTCAACGGCGCCCAGCTCGCCCAGCTGATGTTCCCGCGCTTCGACGAGGGGGCCGCGACGGAGCTGATCGGGCGCGGCATCGCCGCCTCCCCGGGCGCGGCCGTCGGCAAGGCCGTCTTCGACTCCTACACGGCCGTCAAGTGGTCCCGCTCCGGCGAGAAGGTCATCCTGATCCGCCGCGAGACCAACCCGGACGACCTGGACGGCATGATCGCCGCCGAGGGCATCCTGACCTCGCGCGGCGGCAAGACCTCGCACGCCGCCGTCGTCGCCCGCGGCATGGGCAAGACCTGTGTCTGCGGCGCCGAGGAGCTCGAGGTCGACACCAAGCGCCGCCGGATGACCACCGCCTCCGGCGTGGTCGTCGAGGAGGGTGACGTCGTCTCCGTCGACGGCTCCACCGGCAAGGTGTACCTGGGCGAGGTACCCGTCGTACCGTCCCCGGTCGTCGAGTACTTCGAGGGCCGCATGCACGCCGGCGCCGACGACGCCAACGAGCTCGTCGCCGCCGTGCACCGGATCATGGCGTACGCGGACCGCGTCCGCCGGCTGCGGGTGCGGGCGAACGCCGACAACGCCGAGGACGCGCTGCGCGCCCGCCGCTTCGGCGCCCAGGGCATCGGCCTGTGCCGCACCGAGCACATGTTCCTCGGCGAGCGCCGCGAGCTCGTCGAGAACCTGATCCTGGCGGACACCGACAAGGAGCGCGAGGAGGCACTGAGTGCCCTCCTGCCGCTCCAGAAGAAGGACTTCGTCGAGCTGTTCGAGGCGATGGACGGGCTCCCCGTCACCGTCCGCCTGCTCGACCCGCCGCTGCACGAGTTCCTGCCCGACATCACCGAGCTGTCGGTGCGCGTCGCCCTCGCCGAGTCCCGCAAGGACCACAACGAGAACGACCTGCGCCTGCTCCAGGCCGTGCACAAGCTGCACGAGCAGAACCCGATGCTGGGTCTGCGCGGCGTCCGCCTCGGCCTGGTCATCCCCGGTCTGTTCGCCATGCAGGTCCGGGCGATCGCCGAGGCCGCGGCCGAGCGCAAGAACGCCAAGGGCGACCCGCGCGCCGAGATCATGGTCCCGCTCGTGGGCACCGTGCAGGAGCTCGAGATCGTCCGCGAGGAGGCCGACCAGGTCATCGCCGACGTCGAGGCCGCCACCGGCACCAGCCTCAAGCTGACCATCGGCACGATGATCGAGCTGCCGCGCGCCGCGCTGACCGCCGGTCAGATCGCCGAGGCCGCCCAGTTCTTCTCCTTCGGTACGAACGACCTGACCCAGACGGTGTGGGGCTTCTCCCGCGACGACGTCGAGGCCAGCTTCTTCACCGCGTACCTGGAGAAGGGCATCTTCGGGGTCTCCCCGTTCGAGACCATCGACAAGGACGGCGTCGGCGCCCTGGTCCGCAGCGCGGTCCAGGCGGGCCGGGCGACCCGCCCCGACCTCAAGCTCGGCGTGTGCGGCGAGCACGGCGGCGACCCCGAGTCGGTGCACTTCTTCCACGAGGTCGGCCTCGACTACGTCTCCTGCTCGCCCTTCCGGATCCCGGTGGCGCGCCTGGAGGCGGGCCGTGCCGCCGCCGAGTCGAAGGGCAGCGACAGCCGCTGACCCCCCTCACGGCGTGAACGCCGTACCGCGCGCCCCGAGCGCGCGGTACGTGCCGTCCGCGCCCCCACAGACCGCGCCTGCCCCGGGTTCCCTGACGCCCTGGGGTGGGCGCGCCCTGCGTTGTGCGGAAGTGCGCCGCGAAGAAGCGCGGTGTGAAGAAGCACATTGTTCAACAAGTTTTTACGTCAGCAGGCGGTGGACGGATCCCCACCCGTCCACCGCCTGCTGACAATCTGCCGGGCACGTCGGCGCTTCCCGGTGCGACCGACCGCCAGGCCCCGCAAAGCCCCCCACGGCCTTCGCGGAGCGTTTCGGTCGCGCCGGAGTGTGCCCGGCGGAGTACAGGATTTCGGTTGTCACACCCCCGCCGAAAGGGGTTTCAACTGTGGCCGAAAGGGCGTGGTGACGTCGTGTGACGGCATGCATACTCATGGGGCGGGGGGATTGCGGTTGCACAGGTGGGGGTTCGGTGCTTCGTATCCATTTCACTGGAGTGGACCTGGCACGCGTACGGATGGCAGGGCGTCCCGATGCGTTGTGGGAAACGATTCTCAGTTTTCACCGCTTAAGAGACCGGCGTGACGTCCGGTTGTTCGGTGAATGGCGTACAACAACGCGGAGCAGGTTGAATAGTGAAACACGTGTGCTGGGCGCACTCATACCGAGTCGCGGCTATTTCCCCGATTTCCTGACCCCGGTCGAGGGTCAGTACGGATGGGACACGGGGCTCGACGCACTGCGCGGGATCAGGCCCGAGCGGATGCGCAGGGAACTGCACGTGCTGGGCCAGGGGGCACCGCCCTCGCCCCGGCTGCGCGACTTCGCCGACGACGCGGCGCGGCACCTGCCGCGGCTCATGGACGAGCTGCGCGGGTACCACCGGGCGGCCGTGGAGCCGTACTGGACGCACATCCAGGCCCAGATCGAGGCCGAGCGGGCCGCCCGGGGCCGCGCGCTGCTGGACGGCGGCGCGGACGAACTGCTGGCCTCGCTGCCGCCGATGCTGCGGTGGCGGGCGCCGGTGCTCGAGTGCGACTACCCGGTGGACCGGGACGTCAGGCTGCGCGGACGCGGTCTGCTGCTCCAGCCGTCCTTCTTCTGCCGGCGCACGGCGGTGACCCTGCACGACCCGGAGCTGCCGCCCGTCCTGGTCTATCCGGCCGCGGCGCAGCTCGCCTCGGCCCAGACCGGCGGCGAGGCGGCCCGGCCCGTGGAGGAGCAGCGCCAGCGGACCCTGGGCAAGCTGGTCGGGCACACCCGCTCGGTGGTCCTGCGGGCCATCGGGGACGGGGCGACGACCAGTGAACTGGCCCGCCGGGCCGGGGTGTCGCTGGCCTCGGCGAGCCAGCACGCCTGCGTGATGCGGGAGGCGGGCCTGGTGACGACCCTGCGCCGGGGGAGCGCGGTCCTGCACACCGTGACCCCGCTGGGCGCGGCCCTGCTGAAGGGCGGCGCGGTGGCCTCGTAACGGCTTCCGGGGGCCCTGCGGGGCTCCCGGAGCCCCGAACTCCGGGCCGGGGCGGGGCGGCCGGGCCCGCCCCGCCCGGGGGCGCGGAAACTCCCCGGAAATTTCTTTGCCGGGCAGCGATGAGTTTCCCGCGGGCCCGCCGTCTACCTCTCGTAAGCACCGGACACCTGCTCCGGACACCCGCGGCGCGCACCGGCGCACCACGGGCCGCACGAGCCACGCGAGAGAAGCGAACCCGAGATGTCAACGATGATTTTCGTCAATCTGCCGGTCAAGGACCTGGACGCGAGCAAGGCGTTCTGGGCGAAGCTCGGCTACACCTTCAACGCCCAGTTCAGCGACGAGAACTGCGCCTCCATGGTCATCAGCGACACCATCGTCGCGATGCTCCTGACCGAGGCCCGGTTCAAGGACTTCACGCACAAGGCCATCGCCGACACGGCCACCACCACCGAGGTGCTGGTGTGTCTGAGCGCCGAGAGCCGCGCCGCCGTCGACGAGCTGGTCGACGGGGCCGTCGGGGCGGGCGCCACCGAGCCGCGCGCCCCCCAGGACCACGGCTTCATGTACGGCCGGGCCTTCGACGACCTCGACGGCCACACCTGGGAGATCATGTGGATGGACCCGGCGGCCGTCCAGGGCTAGGCCGTCCAGGCCGGGACCGCGGCAGAGGCGGCGGGTGAGGTCGCGGGTGAGGTCGCGGCGGTCCGTACGGGGTACGTCCGGACCGCCACCTCCTCGTCGTCCAGGCAGCGCCCCGTCGCCAGGTCGAAGCGCTGCTTGAGCAGCGGCGACGCCACGAACGGCCGCCCCTCCACGCACCCCACGAGCCCGCGCGAGAGCACCTGGGCCCCGGTGAAGGGGTCCTGATTGCCGATCGCGTACGTACGGCCCGAGCGGTCGACGAACACCGCGGCCTGGGTGCCGTCCGGCAGCAGGGCCGCGACCCCGCGCCCCGGCGTCAGCGCCGTGTACTCGCACACCGTCAGCCAGCCTTCGGACACCTGCAGTTCGACGGTCATCGTGCGCCTCCCAGGGGCTCAAGGGTCAGGAACGTCAGGTCGGGCTTGACCTGGTCGCGTTCCGCGACGAACTTCACGGTCGGGTCGGGGGCGCCGGGCGCGTTCACGAAGGACACGAACCGCCGCAGCCGCTCGGGGTCCTCCAGGGTCTCGGCCCACTCGTCCCGGTAGTGCGCCACATGGGCGGCCATCAGGGACTCCAGCTCCCCGCACAGCCCGAGCGAGTCGTGGACGACCACGTCCCGCAGGTGCTCCAGGCCGCCCTCCAGCCGCTCCAGCCAGGCGGAGGTCCGCTCCAGCCGGTCGGCGGTGCGGATGTAGAACATCAGGAACCGGTCGATGAGCCGGACCAGTTCGGCGTCCGACAGGTCCTGGGCCAGCAGATCGGCGTGGCGCGGGGTGGCCCCGCCGTTGCCGCCGACGTACAGGTTCCAGCCGCTCGCGGTGGCGATCACCCCGAAGTCCTTGCTCTGCGCCTCCGCGCACTCGCGGGCGCAGCCGGACACCGCCGACTTGAGCTTGTGCGGGGCGCGCAGGCCGCGGTAGCGCAGCTCCAGATCGATGGCCATGCGCACGCTGTCCTGGACGCCGTAGCGGCACCAGGTCTGTCCCACGCAGGACTTCACGGTGCGCAGCGCCTTGCCGTAGGCGTGCCCGGACTCGAAGCCGGCCTCGACGAGGCGGGCCCAGATCCGCGGGAGCTGGTCGACGCGGGCGCCGAAGAGGTCGATGCGCTGACCGCCGGTGATCTTCGTGTAGAGGCCGAAGTCGCGGGCCACCTCACCGATCACGATCAGCTTGTCCGGGGTGATCTCGCCGCCGGGGATGCGGGGGACGACCGAGTACGAGCCGTTGCGCTGGAGGTTCGCGAGGAAGTGGTCGTTGGTGTCCTGGAGCGCGGCCTGTTCCCCGGCCAGTACGTAGCCGGGGGCGCCGACGGTCGGGGCCAGCGAGGCGATGATCGAGCCGATGGCCGGCTTGCAGACCTCGCAGCCGTTGCCGCCGCGCGCCGCTTCCCGGCCGTGGCTGTCGAGCAGGGTGTCGTAGGAGGTCACGCGCAGGGTGCGGACGATCTCGTACAGCTCGGCGCGGGTGTACGGGAAGCAGGCGCAGAGCCCCGGGTCGGCGGCGGCCGGGAGCAGCTGGCCGATCACCTTGACGCAACTGCCGCAGCCGGTGCCGGCCTTGGTGCACTTCTTCACCTCGGGCAGGGTGGCGCAGGCGGTGATGGCCTTCTTGGTGACGTTGTGGCAGGAGCAGATGACCGCGTGGTCGGGCAGCGAGGCGGGCCCGAGCTGGACGGCGGAGCCGATCCCGGCGGGCAGGACGAGCTGTTCGGGTGCGGCGGGCGGCACGCTGCCGGTCAGCGGCCGCAGCAGCCCGTAGGAATCGGCGTCGCCGACCAGGACCCCGCCGAGCAGGACGCCGTCGGGGGAGACGACGAGCTTCTTGTAGATCCCGGAGCGGGAGTCGGAGTAGACGACGTCGAGGGAGCCGGGGGTCGCGCCGTGGGCGTCGCCGAAGGAGGCCACGTCCACGCCGAGCAGCTTGAGCTTGGTGGAGAGGTCGGCGCCGGTGAACTCCTTGTCGCGGCCCAGCAGGTCCTCGGCGGCGGTCTCGGCCATCTCGTAGCCGGGCGCGACCAGGCCGTAGACCCGTCCGTCGGTGGCCAGCGCGCATTCGCCGATCGCGTAGACCCGGGGGTCCGAGGTGCGGCAGCGGGCGTCGACGGCGATGCCGCCGCGCTCGCCGACGGCCAGTTCGGCGGCGCGGGCGAGCTGGTCGCGGGGGCGGACCCCGGCGGAGAAGACGACGAGCTCCGTCTCCACGGACGAGCCGTCGGAGAGGGACATTCCGCTGACGGAGCCGTCCGCTCCGGTCAGCACCTCCTGGGTGCCGACGCCGGTGTGCACGGTCAGTCCCATCGACTCGATGGTGCGCAGCAGGGCCGCGCCGCCCCCGTCGTCGATCTGCGCGGGCATCAGCCGGGGCGCGAACTCCACGATCCGGGTGGCCAGTCCGAGCCCCTGCAGGGCGCCGGCCGCCTCCAGGCCGAGCAGGCCGCCGCCGATGACCGCGCCGCTGGTGCGCCCCTTGGCGTACTCCTCGATCGCGAGGAGGTCCTCGATGGTGCGGTAGACGAAGCAGCCGGGGGCGCCCTTGCCGGGCACCGGCGGCACGAAGGGGTAGCTGCCGGTCGCCAGGACGAGGACGTCGTACGGGAAGACCTGCCCGGAGCGGGAGGTGACCGTGCGCGCCGCCCGGTCGATGTGCTCGGCGGGGTCGTCCAGGTGCAGCTCGATGCCGTGGTCGGCCATGAATCCCGCGGGGGTCAGGGACAGGTCGTCGGCGCTGCTGCCGGAGAAGTACGAGGTGAGGTGGACCCGGTCGTAGGCCGGGCGCGGCTCCTCGCAGAGCACGGTGATGCGGTGGGTGGCCGTCGCGCCGCGCTCGGCGAGCGCTTCGAGGTAGCGCTGGCCGACCATCCCGTGCCCGATGAGCACGATGGCGGGGGTGGGCGTCGTGGATGCGGCCATGTTCAGGAGCCTCCGTCGTCGGTGAGCAGGTGGGAGAGGTCGTCGTGCGCGCGCAGGATCTCGTCGCCCTCCCAGGTGCGGGCGAGGGCGCCCACGGTGGAGAGTTCGCCGAGCAGGACCCCGCCGACCAGGCGGTCGCCGCGGACGACGACCTTGCGGTAGGTGCGCCGGGTGGCGTCGGCGAGCCGGAGCACGTCGTCCCCGGGCAGCGGGGTGGTCTCGCCGAAGGCGGCGAGGTCCAGGGGGCGCGGGCCGGAGGAGAGGGTGAGCCGGGTGAGGGCGCGGGTGCCGGTGTAGTCCGGCCGCGCGGAGCCGGCCGGAGCGCCGCCGGTGAGGAGGGCGGCGAGGGCGTCGGCCTGTTCCAGCGCGGGTCCGGCCAGGCCGTACACCCGGCCCGCGTGCTCGGCGCAGTCGCCGATGGCGTGGATCCGCGGATCGCTCGTCCGCAGCCCGTCGTCGACCACGACGCCCTTGCGCACGTCGAGCCCCGCGGCCTGCGCGAGGCCGGTGCGGGGACGTACCCCGCAGGCCAGGACGACGAGATCGGCCTCCAGGTGGAGGCCGACGGCGAGGTCGACGCCCGTGACCCGGCGGCCGGCGCCCTGCGCCCGGGTGGTCAGGCCGCGCACCCGGCACTCGGTGTGGATCTCGACGCCGAGTTCGCCGAGGTGGGTGTGGAGCAGGGCCGAGGCGTCCTCGTCGAGCTGGCGTTCCATCAGCCGGGTGCCCTGCTGCGCCAGTACGACCCGGACGCCGCGTTCGGCGAGGGCGCGGGCGGCGGAGACCCCGAGGAGGCCCCCGCCGATGACGACCGCGTTCAGCCCGGGGCGGGCGGTGATGGCGCGGTCCAGGGCGAGGCAGTCGTCCATGGTGCGAAAGGCGTGCACCCCGTCCGGGAGGTCGCGGCCGTCGGGCTCGAACAGGCCGCGCAGGGGCGGCAGCACCGGGTTGGAGCCGGTGGCCAGGACCAGGGTGTCGTAGCGGTGCGCGCCGCCGTCGTCGCAGTGGACGGTGCGGTCGGCGCGGTCGACGCGTACCGCCCGCACGCCCCGGCGCAGCGCCGCGCCGGGGGCGGGGAGGGCGGTCACCTCCGGCGCGTACCGGCCCGCGAGGACCTCGGCCAGCAGCACCCGGTTGTAGGGGACGTGGGGTTCCTCGCCGAGGATCGTCACCGCCGCGTCACCGCCGAGCCGGGCCGCGAGCCGCAGGCCCGCGAGGCCGCCGCCGATCACCACCACGTGCTGTTGCGAGGTCATGGCGTCAGCCTGCGCGCCCGCTGTTTCCCTGCCGCATCGCCTCTGTTACCCGGACGGAACGCGCACCTCAGCACCCGGGCCGGGGGGCCGTGAGGCCACGGGCGGCCCGGGTTAAGGGGCCGTGAGGCGTTCCTCAAGGCCGCCTTAAGGATCATCCGGAGGGGGTTTCGGGCGCCTAGCGTGGCCCGCATGCGAGATGCGGCGGGACGGGGCACGGCGGTGGGCGCGCGGACGCGCGGCGGGCTGGGGGCGGCCCTGGGCGCGGGCCGGACGGGCGTCCTGAGCGCGGACCGGGCGGTCGGCGGGGCGGGCGTCATGGCCGCGGGCGGCACGGCGGTCCGGGTCCGTGGCGCGCTGGGCGCCGGGGCCGTGCTGGTGGTCCTGCTGTGGGCCGTGCAGGTGCGCCCCTCCGCCCGCCCCGACGCCCTCTTCGCCACCGCCGCGCACCTCACCGGCCTGCTCGCCGGGTACGGGGTCCTCGTCATGCTCTTCCTGATGGCCCGGGTGCCCGCCGTCGAACACGGGGTGGGCGCCGACCGGCTGGCCCGCTGGCACGCCTTCGGCGGCCGCCACGTCCTGCTGCTCTGCGCCGGCCACGCCCTCTTCGCGCTGCTGGGGTACGCCGTCCACGGCGGGCTCGACGTCCTGACCGCGGCCCGGGACCTGATGGGTTACCCGGCGCTCGCCGCCGGGGCCGCCGGGACCGGGCTGCTGGTGTGCGTCGGGGTGACCTCCGCCCGGGCGGTACGCGGCCGGGTCTCCCACGAAACCTGGCGCGGGGTGCACCTGCTGGCCCACCTCGCCGCCGCGCTGGCCTTCCTCCACCAGCTCGCGGGCCCCGACCTGCGCCCCGTCACCTGGTTCTGGGCCCTCGCGCACACCGCGGTCGCGGTCCTGCTGCTCTGGTACCGGGCCGTGGTGCCCGTACGCCAGGCCCTGCGGCACGCGCTGCGGGTCCTGGAGGTGCGGGACGAGGGGCCCGGGGTGGTGTCCGTGGTCATGTACGGCGCCCACCTCGCGGAACTGCGCGCCGAGCCGGGCCAGTTCCTGCGCTGGCGGTTCCTCCAGCGGCGGCTCTGGCACACCGCCCTGCCGTTCTCCCTCTCGGCCCCCGTCCGGAACAACACGCTCCGGATCACCGTGAAGGCGCTGGGCGGCCACACCCGCCGGATCCGCAGGCTGCGCCCCGGCACCCGGGTGCTCGCCACCGGCCCCTTCGGAGCCCTCACGGCGGCCCGCCGGACCCGGCCGCAGGTGCTGCTCATCGCGGGCGGGGTCGGGATCACCCCGATGCGGGCCCTGTTCGAGACCCTGCCCGGGGGCCCCGGGGACATCACCCTGCTCTACCGGGCCCGGGCCGAGGAGCACCTCGTCCTGCGGTCCGAGCTGGAGGCCATCGCCGCGGAGCGCGGGGCCCGGCTGCACTACCTGCTCGGGCCCTCGGGCGCGGCCTACGACCCGCTGGCCCCGCAGGCGCTGGCCGACCTGGTGCCCGGTCTCGTGGAGCACGACGTCTACCTGTGCGGGCCGCCGGGGATGGCGGAGGCGACCCGGGCGGCGCTGCTGCGGGCCGGGGTGCCGGGGGGACGCGTCCATGTGGAGTGCTTCAGCTCCTGAGACTCGCGTTTCTGATGCCCGCCCCTGATGTTCCCGCCCCGAGAGGCCACCGCTCCATGCGTCACCCGCTGCACGTCGCCCTGCCCGTCGCCGGGCCGGTGTCCGCCGCCCCGCCCGCCCGGTCGGCCGCGCGGGCCCGGGCCCGGCACCGCAAGCCGCCGGTGCGCTTCGCGCTGCCGGGCGCGCTGGCCTCCGTACCGGCGGCGTTGGCCTCCGTACCGGCCGCGCGCCGGGTCGCGGCCGGGCTCGGGCTGGCCAGTGTGCTCGCCGCGACGGTGCTGACAGCGGTGGTGGAGCCGTCCGCTCCGGCGGCCCCGGACCGGAGCCCCGCTGGTCAAAGCTCAAACCTTGCGCAAGTTTCGCGGGATTGATGGCCCTTGCACCCACCGGATCCATAAGGTCGGGCCGTGCCTGACATATCAACGACCATGATCATCGTGCTGTGCGTGGCCGCGGCCGCGGCGGGCTGGATCGACGCGGTGGTCGGCGGCGGCGGACTGCTGCTCCTGCCCGCCCTGATGCTCGGCCTCCCGGCGAACGTCCCGCTGACGCACGCCCTCGGTACCAACAAGGCGGTGGCCATCGTCGGCACCACGGGCGCGGCGGTGACGTACGCCCGCAAGGCCCCGGTCGACGTGCGGATCGCACTCCGGATCGGGCTGGCCGCGATGGCCGGGGCCGGGGGCGGGGCGCTGCTGGCGGGCATGTTCAGCAAGGACACGATGCGTCCGGTGATCATGGTGGTTCTGCTGCTGGTCGCCGGGTTCGTGATCTTCCGCCCCGGCTTCGGCTCCGCCCCGGCCACCGGACCCGTCAGTCGTCGGCGCGTGGTCGCCGCGATCGGGCTGGCCGGTCTCGGCATCGGCTTCTACGACGGGCTGATCGGCCCCGGCACCGGCACCTTCCTCGTCCTCGCGCTGACGGCGCTGCTCCACCTCGACCTGGTCACGGCCTCCGCGACCGCCAAGATCGTGAACGTCGGCACCAACGCCGGGGCGCTCGCCGTCTTCGCCTCCAAGGGCGAGGTGATGTGGGAGCTGGCCGCGCTGATGGCGGTGTTCAACCTGATCGGCGGGATGGCGGGCGCCCGTATGGCGCTGAAGAAGGGCAGCGGGTTCGTGCGGGTGGTGCTGCTGACCGTGGTGTCCGCGCTGGTCGTCAAGCTCGGCTTGGAGCAGTGGGGCTGAGGCCCGCGGTGGTGGGGCCGAGCGCTTCCCGGCGGGAGGCCGCCGGCTCCTGCCGGGTGGCGGTGAGGTGGGCGAAGACCACCACGTTGCCCTGGTAGCCGGTGCGCGGCGAGAAGGCGCCGCCGCAGGTGATCACGCGCAGTTCGGCGCGCGGCGCGGGCCCGTAGACCAGCCGGTCCGGGAACGCCCTGGCGTCGTAGACCTCCACCGCGTGCACGGTGAACACGGCGGTACGTCCGTCCTCGCGGGTCACCTCGATCAGCGCCCCGCGGCGCAGCGCGCCCAGCCGGTAGAAGACCGCCGGGCCGGTGGCGGTGTCGACGTGCCCGGCGATGACGGCGGTGCCGACGGAGCCGGGAGTGGTGCCGTCGCGGTACCAGCCGGCCAGCTCGCGGCGGCCGGGCGGCGGGGCCTCGATGCTGCCGTCGGCCTCCAGGCCGAGCCCGGTCAGGGGCGCGTCCACCCGGATGGCGGGGATCCGGATCCGCCGGGGCGGGGAGCCGGGGAGCGGCGCGGCGTCCCCGGGGCCGAGGGGCTTCGCGGTGAGGGCGTCCGCGGGGGAGGGCCGGGGCGGGTGCACCGGCTCGGCGGAGCCGCTGGTGACCAGCCAGATGCCGAGGCAGGCGGCGAGCGCGACGAGGCCGCCGCGACCGGCGCGGGGGCTGGGGCGGGGGCTGGGGTGGGGGCTGGGGTGACGGTGGTGGCTGGAGGTGCGCATGCGTGCCCCCTTGCTGCCGGTGTCTGTCTGTGGTGCGGGTGTTTCGTGGTTGCAGTGGTTGCAGTGGTTGCTGTGGTTGTTGGGGCGTGTCAGTAGTGCCCGGGATGCCCGGGATGGCCGTGGTGGCCGTGGTGGGCTCTCGGGCGGGTGGAGGGTGTCGGTGGCCGTCGCCCGGCCCCGCGAACGGGGGGGACCTCGCGGGAGCGGGCGACGGCGGGGCGGTACCGGGCGGACCGCGGCGCGAGCCGCGGTGGGCGTCCGTCAGCTCCGCGTGCCGCTCGCCCGGCGACGCAGGAGCCAGGTACCGCCGACGGCGGCCACGGCCAGCACTGCCGCTCCCGCCGCGATCTTGGTGGGGTCGGCGGTGGTCGTCGTACCACCGCCCATTCCGGTCCGGACACGGCCCTGCGGGCCGTGCTCGGTGACGACCAGGTCGCCGGTGGCGAACTTGCCGTCCGCGCAGGTCGCGCCGATCTCGTAGGTGCCGGGCGCGGTGTCCCGGGACACCTGGAACTGGCCCACGACCACCCCCTTGCGGGTGCCCGGCGTCAGCGTGAACCTGCCGCCGCCCACCGTGGACGCGTCCCCCTCGGCGTGGCTGCCGTGCCCGCAGGCGGAGGTGTTCACGGTGACGGTGGCGCCGGGGGCGGCCGACTTGGGCCAGACCTCCAGCTGCGCGAAGTCCCCGGGTGCGAAGCTCCCCACGCCGAAGTCCGCTGCGGCCACCGCTCCCGCGACCGGACCGGCGAAGGCGACGGCGGTCAGTGCGGTGGCGGTGAGCACGTGGGCGGTGCGTCGGCGCATGGGGGCTCCTGGGAAACGGGGTCGTGTTCCGAGGTAAGCCGGGGTGCGTGCCGGGCGCCTCCTGATGGGGTGTCAGATTGCGGCCCGGCCCGGGCGTGTCCCGCCATCGCGGCACGTCAGACCCGCCAGGCGGCCATCCGGGTGCCCCCGCCCCGTCCGGGTGACGGGACCCGGGCGCGGGGCCGGGTCGCGGCCTCGGGCCCCGCCGCTCCCGGCGGGAGCGTGACGGGGGCCCGGCGCCGTGGGGGTGGCAGGACGCAGGTGCGGGCCCGGGGCGGGCGGCCGGTGGGGGCGTTGCCTCGGGTCCCGCCGCTCCCCGGAAGCGCGACGGGGGGCTCGGCGGGACGCGGGCGCGGGCGCGGGCGCGGGCGCGGGTGCGGGCGCGGGCTCGGGGCGCCTGGTCAGCCCTGCGGGAGCGCAACCAGAGCCCCCGGCGGGGCGCGGGGGCCGGGGCGGGCCGGTGGTCAGTCGGGCGTTGCCTCGGGTGCCGGGCCCGGCGGGAGCGTGACCAGGGCGCGTGCGCCGCCGTCCGCCGGGTTGGACAGCTCCACCCGGGCCCCGATGACCTGGGCCTGCCCCAGGGCGATGGTCAGGCCGAGGCCCGTGCCCTGCCCGCGCTCGACCGTGCCGGTCAGGAACCGCCGGGGGCCCTCGCGCAGCACCCGCTCCGGATACCCCGCGCCGTGGTCCCGCACCGCGACCGTGGTCCCGGCGACGGTGACCTCGACCGCGCCGCCGCCGTGCTTGCGGGCATTGACGAGCAGATTCCCCAGGATCCGCTCCAGCCGCCGCACGTCAGTCCGCACGTACACCCCCTCATCCGGCCCGGCCCCCCGACCGGAGCTCGCTTCCGCGTCCTGACCGGCCCCCGCGCCGTGCTCGGGAGCGGGCGTGGACGTGATCTTCGCGGGGACCCCCGACCGTGCCGTGATCGTGGCGACGAGGGGGCCCAGGCGGTGGACGTCCAGCGTGGCCTCCTCGCGGTTCGCGTCCAGGCGAGCCACCTCCAGCAGGTCCTCCGTGAGGCCGCGCAGGGCGGCCACCCGGTCGCGTACCAGCTCGGTCGGGCGACCCTCCGGCAGCAGCTCGGCCGCCGTGTGCAGCCCGGTCAGCGGGGTGCGCAGCTCGTGCGCGACATCAGCGGTGAAGCGCTGCTCCGCCTCCAGCCGGCCCTGGAGGGTGGCAGCCATCGAGTCCACGGCCGAGGAGAGTTCGGCCACCTCGTCCCGGCTGCCCGGCACTCCCGACGGCCCGATCCGGGCGTCCAGGTCGCCCTCACTGATCCGGCGGGCCGTCTCGGCCGCCGTCCGCAGCTCCTTGCTGAGCCGACTGGCCAGCAGGGCCCCGGCGACGGCCGCGAGCGCGACGACCACGACGCCGTACGTCACGAGCTGCCCGTCCAGGTCGGCCAGTTCCTCCTGCTCCGCGCCCAGCGGCTGGCGCACCGACAGCACGTGCCCGCCGTCGATCGGCCGGGCGGCCCAGACCGAGGGGTGCGCGCCGGCCAGGTCGAGGTAGGTGCTGCGCCGCCCGGCGAGCGCCGTCTCGCGCAGGGCGGGCGGGACGTCCCGCGCGTCGACCTCGGCGGCGGTCCCGGCCGTCCTGCCGGGGTCGAGCCGCCCGGTCAGTTCGTACACCTGGCGGACCCTGATCAGCTGCGCGGTCGCAGCGGCCCGCGCCGCCGCGGACACCTGGTGGGCGCGGGCCCGGTGGATGAAGAACCCGATGGTGACCGCGACCAGCGAGCACCCGACGGCGAGCAGTACGGCGATCTTCCAGCGCAGGCCGAGGGCCCGGAGGCGACGGCGGCAGCGGAACAGGGAGCGCCTCACCGGCCGGACGCCCAACCGGAGCCGGAGCCGGAGCCGGAGCCGGCGTCCGGGCCGGAGCCGGAACCCGGAGCGGGCTCCGGCTCGTTGTAATGCTTCTCCTCGCTCGCCACGGTCATCCGCGCGCCGTCCCACCGGAACCGGACGGCCTGCTCGACGCCCCGGTCGGGATTCGTCCGTACGAGCAGGTCGCCGCCGGTCACCTCGACCTGCATGCGCAGGCCGGTCGTGTGCAGGACGGGCACGACCCGGTCCCCGGCCACGGTGTACACGGCGAGCACCGAGCGGCCGCTCTCCGTGTCGGCGGCGGCGATCAGCGCCGGGCCGCCGCTTCCGGTCAGCCGCTGGTAGACGGGCGGCCGGACCCCGGCCCGGCCCGGGGCGCTGATCGTCCCCCGGCAGGTGTACGGCCTCATCAGCGGGTCGGCGCGCAGGATATCCAGGTACTCCATCGCCCCGAGACCGCCCTTCGGCACCCCGGGGCCGCCCGGGAGCGGCTGCGGCGGGGGTACCCGGGTGCCCACCTCGACGCCGGGGGCCCTGTCCGAGCGCTCGGTCCAGGCGGGCCAGAGCGGATCGGGCCGGGGAGGGGAGGAGACGGGCGGCGCGGCTTCGCCGGAGGCCAGCCCGCCGGGCGCGGCGCAGCCACCCGCGGCGAGAGCGCAGGCGCACAGCAGGGCGGCGGTGGCGCGACGGGACAACCGGGCCGAGGGCCGGGCCGAGGGTCGGGCCGAGGGCCGGAGCGGGGGTCGCGTCGTGGATCGGGTCAAGGGGCGGGTCATGGGTCCGGTCATGGGGGAGTGGAACCGTCGGAGACGGGGGTGCGTACGGTGGTCCGGGCGTGCGGGGCCGGGGCGCCCGCCCGGGTCAACCGGCCGGGCAGGTGGTCCCGTTCCGCCTGTTCCGTACCGTTCTATCCGAGGGGGGCCACCCGTGACATCAGTCGATCGGCCAGAAGAACCGGAACCGGGCGTCGCGGAGGAGCTGCCCTTCTTCGTCTACGGAACCCTGCGCCCCGGCCAGGTCAACCACGACGCCTTCCTGCGCGGCCGCACCCGCGCCGAGGAGCCCGCCCGGCTCCCGGACGCGCTGCTCTACGACGGTCCGGGCTATCCGTACGCCGTTCAGTGCGCCGGGGCCCAGACGGCCGGGGAGCTGATCGCGGCCGCGCCGGGGCAGTACGCGCGGCTGCTGGCGGAGCTGGACCGGCTGGAGGAGTACCACGGGCCGGCCAGCCCGCTGAACCTCTACGAGCGGGTCCGCCGCACCACCCTGCGCCCCGACGGCACCGCGGCCCTCGCGTGGGTCTACCTGGCGGCCCCGGCGCTGGCGGCGGCCCTGGCGAAGTCCGGCACCCCGATCCCGGGCGGCGACTGGCTGAGCCGGTAGGAGCGCGGGCGCCCCCGGGCTCCCCTACAGCCCCTCGGCTCCCCGGTTGCGCAGGCGCTGGCCGTACTGCTGGAGGATCCACAGCTCTTCCTGGACGGCCGCGAGCTGCTCCGCCGGGGCGTTCGGGCCGAGCCGGGACAGGGTGCCCTGGATCTCGTGGACCCGGCGGTCGACCGCGCGCAGCCGGACCTGGACCAGCTGGACCCCGGCGTAGATCTCGTCCACGGTCTTGGCGTGGATGGCCTCCACGGCCAGCTCGGTGACCAGCGCGCGGACGGTGTCGTTGGGGGCGGCCTCGCGGACCCGGGCGAGATAGTCGTCGGTGCCGAGGGAGGCGCCGCCCGCGTCCTGGATGGCCTGGCGGACCGTCGCGTACGGCGGGGCGGTGAACTCGTCCGGCCCGTAGGCGTCGAAGGCCGGGGAGACCAGGGCCGGGCGCTGCAGAGCCAGCTTGAGCAGCTCGCGCTCGGTGCGGTGGGCGGGGCTGCGCAGGTTCAGAGCGGGGCCCGGGGCGTGCGCGGCCGGCTCCGGGGAGCCCTGGCCGTGGCCCTGGTCGTGACCGGGCCGGGCCCGGCCGCCCTGCTGCTGTCCCTGCCCCTGACCGGGGCGGCCGCCCCGGTCGCGGGCCCAGCGGGCCACCTGGGAGACGCGCTTGACCACGAACTGCTCGTCGCGGATGCCCAGCATGCCCGCGAGCTGGACCGCCGACTCGTGCTGGATCGCGATGTTCTTGATGGCGGCGACCACCGGGGCCGCTTCGTCGAGCGCGGCGGCGCGGCCCGCAGGGTTCTCCAGGTTGTGCCGGGCCACCATCTGCCGCAGCGCGAATTCGAACAGGGGGGTGCGGGAAGCGACCAGCGCCGCCACGGCGGCATCGCCCTCGGCGAGCCGCAGGTCGCAGGGGTCCATGCCGCCGGGGGTGATCGCGATGGAGGTCTCGGCGGCGAACTTCTGGTCGTCCTCGAAGGCCCGCAGCGCCGCCTTCTGCCCGGCCGCGTCACCGTCGAAGGTGAAGATCACCTCGGCGGTGGCGTTGTCCATCAGCAGACGGCGCAGGATCTTGATGTGGTCCCCGCCGAAGGCCGTGCCACAGGTCGCGATCGCGGTGGTGACGCCGGCCAGGTGGCAGGCCATGACATCGGTGTAGCCCTCGACGACGACCGCGCTGGAGGTCTTCGCGATCTCCTTCTTGGCCAGGTCGATGCCGTAGAGGACCTGGGACTTCTTGTAGATCGGGGTCTCGGGCGTGTTGAGGTACTTGGGGCCGTTGTCGTCGTCGCGCAGCTTGCGCGCGCCGAAGCCGACGACCTCGCCGGTGATGTCGCGGATGGGCCACATGAGGCGGCCGCGGAAGCGGTCGATGGGCTTGCCGCTGCGGCTGTCCTGGGACAGGCCGGAGAGGATCAGTTCCTTGTCGGTGAAGCCCTTGCCGCGCAGGAAGCGGGTGAGGTGGTCCCACCCGGCCGGGCTGTAGCCGACGCCGAAGTGGGCGGCCGCGGCCTGGTCGAAGCCGCGCGAGGCCAGGAACTTCCGGCCGATCTCCGCCTCGGGGCTCTCCAGCTGGTCGACGTAGAACACCGCGGCGGCCTTGTTCGCCTCGACCAGCCGGATGCGCTCGCCGCGCCCGCTCTGGCCGGGGGTGTAGCCACCCTCTTCGTAGCGCAGGGTGATTCCGGCGGTGCCCGCCAGCCGCTCGACCGCCTCCGAGAAGGAGAGGTGGTCGATCTTCATGATGAAGTCGAGGGTGTCCCCGCCCGCCTGGCAGCCGAAGCAGTGGTAGAGCCCCTTGCTCGGGCTGACCTGGAAGGAGGGGGACTTCTCGTCGTGGAAGGGGCAGAGGCCCTTGAGGTTGCCGCCGCCCGCATTGCGCAGCTGGAGGTACTCGGACACGACGGCGTCGATCGGGACCGCGTCCCGGACCGCCTTCACATCGTCGTCGTTGATCCTGCCTGCCACCCGTGAAGTCTACGGCCGGGCTCGGACAATCCCGCCCGCCACCCCTCCCCCTTCCCGCGGGCCTCCCCGCCGGGGGTCCGGGGGCTACCCGGCCCGCTCCGCGGAGGGGACCAGCGAGGCCAGCGGAACGGTCGGGTCCGCCAGGGCGTCACGGTCGACCTCGACCCCGGCGCGGATCAGTGCCTGAATGGGCTCGGTGACGTCCCACACGTTCACGTTCATCCCGGCGAGCACCCGGCCCCCGGACAGCCAGAAGGCGATGAACTCCCGCTTGGCGAGGTCCCCGCGGATCACCACCTGGTCGTAGGCGCCGGGCGGCGCGTACCCCGAGTACTCCAGACCCACGTCGTACTGGTCGGAGAAGAAGTAGGGCACGCGGTCGTACGAGACCTCCTGGCCCAGCATGGCCCGCGCCGCGGCCGGCCCGCCGTTGAGCGCGTTCGCCCAGTGCTCCACCCGCAGCCGGGTGCCCATCAGCGGGTGGTGGGCCGCGGCCACGTCACCGGCGGCGAAGATGTCCGGGTCGGAGGTGCGCAGCGAGGCGTCCACCGCGATGCCGCCCCCGTGCTGCCGGTCGACCAGGGCGAGCCCGGAGGTCTCGGCGAGCGCGGTGCGCGGCGCCGCGCCGATCGCGGCGAGCACCGCATGCGCCGGGTGCTCCTCGCCGTCGTCGGTGTGGGCGGCCAGCACCATGCCGTCGCGGCCGCTGATCTCGGTGAGGCGGCCGCCGAAGTGGAAGCGGACGCCGTGCTCGCCGTGCAGGTCGGCGAAGACCCGGCCCAGCTCCGGGCCGAGCACCGCGTGCAGCGGGGTCGCCTCCGGTTCCACGATGGTGACCTCGGCGCCGTAGCCGCGGGCGGCGGCGGCGACCTCCAGGCCGATCCAGCCCGCGCCCGCGATCACCAGGTGGCCGTTCTCCCGGCCCAGCGTGGCCAGGACCCCGCGCAGCCGCTCCGCGTGGGCCAGCCGGCGCAGGTGGTAGACCCCGGCCAGATCGGTGCCCGGGATGTCGAGGCGGCGCGGCTCGGAGCCGGTGGCCAGCAGCAGCCGGTCGTAGTGCACCACCGTGCCGTCGCCGAGGACCACCTTCTTGGCGTCCCGGTCCAGCTGGACGGCGGGCTGGCCGAGGTGGAGTTCGACGTCCGCACGGGCGTACCAGGCGGCCTCGTGCACGAACACGCTCTCGCGCTCCTCCTTGCCCGCGAGGTACCCCTTCGACAGGGGTGGCCGTTCATAGGGGTGGTCGCGCTCGTCGCCGATGAGGATGACCCGGCCGGTGAACCCCTCCGACCTCAGCGTTTCAGCTGCTTTCGCTCCGGCCAGCCCTCCGCCGACGATGACAAACGTCCGGTGTGCGTCGACCACCTGATGCCTCCTCATAACCTCTCCGCCACATGCGACCACATGCGAGCGTCCCGCACTGAGCCTGCCGCGTGAAGGGGCAGTGGCCCGATCGGCTCACCTCCCGGCGCGTCGCGGGTGCAGCGCGACACGGGAGTGCAGGGAGCGGGCGGCGGCGTCCGTGAGGCAGGCGATCTGGTCGATGACCGCGCGTTTGCGGGCCTTTTCGTCCGGCGCGGCGTCGAAGATCGCCCGGAACTGGGGGTCCAGGCCCTCCGGGGCGCGGGCGCTGAGCCCCTCGGCGAGTTCGGCCAGGACGATGCGCTGGTCGGCCCGCAGGCGCTCCTGTTCGTCGCGCTGCATGACGTACAGGTCGGCGACCGCCTTGAGGACGGCGCACTCGTGGCGCGCCTCGCGGGGGACCACCAGTTCGGCGGCGTACCGGGTGAGCCGGCCGGTGCCGTACGCGGCGCGGGTGGCGCCCTCCGCGGCCAGGCAGAAGCGGCCGATCAGCTGGCTGGTGGCGTCCTTCAGGCGGGCCTGGGCGACCGCGGAGCCGTCGTAGCCGTGCGGCCACCACTCCTGTTCCATCAAACGGTCGAGGGCCGCGCGCAGTTCCTCGGGATCGGTGTCCGCCGGTACGTAGCGCCCGATGGCGACGCGCCAGATCGCGTCCCGCTCGGGCTCGGCGAAGAGCAGGTTGGGATCGAGGTGGCCCGCGTGCAGACCGTCCTCGAAGTCGTGGACCGAATACGCCACGTCGTCCGCCCAGTCCATGACCTGGGCCTCGAAGCACTTGCGGTCGGCGGGCGCGCCGCCGCGCAGCCACTCGAAGACCGGCAGGTCGTCCTCGTACGCCCCGAACTTCACCGAGCCGGGGTCGGTGGGGTGGTCGCCGCGGGCCCACGGGTACTTGGTGGCGGCGTCCAGGCAGGCCCGCGTGAGGTTAAGGCCCACGCTGACCATCTCGCCGGTGCCGGGGTGCGGGGCGAACCGCTTGGGCTCCAGCCGGGTCAGCAGCCGCAGCGACTGGGCGTTGCCCTCGAAACCGCCGCAGTCCTTGGCGAACTCGTTGAGCGCTTCCTCGCCGTTGTGCCCGAAGGGCGGGTGGCCCATGTCGTGCGAGAGGCAGGCGGCCTCGACGAGGTCGGGATCGCAGCCCAGCGCCCAGCCGAGCTCCCGGCCGACCTGCGCGCATTCGAGGGAGTGGGTGAGCCGGGTGCGGGGGCTGGCGTCCCAGTCGTAGGACCGGGTGCCGGGGGTGACCACCTGGGTCTTCCCGGCGAGGCGGCGCAGCGCGGCGGAGTGCAGCACGCGGGCGCGGTCGCGCTGGAAGGCCGTCCGGCCCGGGCGTTTGTCGGGCTCGGTGGCCCAGCGCTCGGTGGCGGCCGGATCGTACGAGGCGGGTGACGGGACGGGGGTGGTGCCTTCCATGCCTTCCATGCTCAGACGTTAACCGGAGACACCGACAATCGGAGCAATCCGAACGTACGAGGCCCTGCGCGGCCCTACGCGGTGGCCAGTTCCCGCTGGTCCGGATGGCCGGACCGGGCGGCCGCGGCGGGTCGCGGGAGGGCTCCGGGCCGCCCGAACCGGCCGGCCAGGGCGGCGTCGTAGCGCCGCAGGACGAGCCGGGCGAGCGCCGGATGGGCGCCGAGCGGGTCGGCGGCCGGTCCCGGCGCGGTGGCCGCGCACTGGGTGGCGAACCGGCCCGGCGCGGTGAAGTACGAGGCCACGGCGGTCCGGTGGTGGCCGCAGGCGGCGAGGGCCCGCAGCGCCTCCGGTACGCCCGGGGCGGCGGCGCAGGCGTAGGCGGCGACGACGGGGACCCCGCCGAGGCGTTCGGAGAGCAGGGCGGCGGTGCGGCGGGTGTCGGCGGCGGAGTCCGGGTCGCGGGACCCGGCGGCGGCCAGGACGACGGCGGTGCCGGGGACCCAGCCCGCCTCGAGGAGCCGGTCGCGCAGCACCTCGACGAGCAGGGGGTGCGGTCCGAGCGGGGCGGCGACGCGCACGCGCAGGTGGGGGGCGCGGGCGGCGGCCCCGGGCAGGTCGTGCTTGACGTGGTGGCCACGGCCGAGGAGGAGCGGTACGAGCACGGCCCGGCCGGGGTCGAGGTCGGCGAGCGCGGTGTCCAGCAGGGGTTCGTTCAGCTCGATGTGGCCGAGCCGGACCCGGAGCCGGGGGCGGAGGTCGCGGACGCGGTCGAGGAGGGCGGAGGCGGTGTGCAGGGCGCGGGGGTCGCGGCTGCCGTGGGCCACGGCGACGAGGGTGGGCTGCTGCATGCGGGGGCTCCTTGGGGCCGGGGCCTCCGGCGGTCGCGGGGCGCGGGGCGCGGGGCGTGGGGGGCCGGGTGCCGGGCGCCGGTGCCGGGTGCCGACATGGACCGATCGTGGCGGGTGCACGTTGCGGGGTCGTTGCGCGGGCGTGACGGGTGTTTTCCGGGTGCTCACCCGCTCATTCGTACGAGTGAAAGGTGAGGTGGGGGGAACTGGGGAGCGGCTCCGGTTCGTCAACGTGTGCGAATGGGGTGCACGGCATGGAGTGCACGGCACAGGGGGGATGGGTCATGAGGTTCACGTTCCGGTTGAAGGCGGCGTCGGGGGACGGGTCGGGATCGGGTGCGGGCGCGGGGTCGGACCCGGGTTCGGACTCGGGTTCCGCGTCGGGCTCGGGTCCGGGCACGGGGTGGGGCTCCGTGCGGGTGCGGCGCAGGGTGGTGCGGGGGGTGATGCTCGGGTGCGTGCTCGCGCTGCTGCCCTCGGCGTGGACGCACGCGGCGGCCGGGGACCGGCTGCGCACGACGGCGGACGCGCCCGCGGCCGAGGTGGCCGTGGTCTTCGGCGCGGGCCTGTGGGACGGGCAGCCGACCCCGTATCTGGCGAACCGGCTGGACGCGGCGGCCCAGCTGTACCGGGCGGGCCGGGTCAAGGTCGTGCTGGTGACGGGGGACAACAGCCGCGAGGAGTATGACGAGCCGGACGCGATGCGGGCCTACCTCACGCGCCACGGCGTGCCGGACGCGCGGATCGTCAGCGATTTCGCCGGCTTCGACACCTGGGACTCCTGTGTGCGCACCCGGGAGATCTTCGGAGTGCACCGGGCGGTGCTGATCAGCCAGGGCTTCCACATACGCCGGGCGGTGGCGCTGTGCGAGGCGGCGGGCGTCGAGTCGTACGGGGTGGGAGTGGACCAGGCGCACGACGAGACCTGGTACTACGGCGGCGTCCGCGAGGTGTTCGCCTCGGGCAAGGCCGCGGTGGACGCGGTGTTCCAGCCGAAGCCGCATTTCCTGGGACCCAAGGAGGAAGGGGTGTCGCGGGCCCTGGCCGCTCTGGCAGACTGACGCCGCCCGGCGCGTGTATACCGAACAGTCATATCCCTTTTCGTAAGAGGTGTGGAAGCGTGGCTGGTGTGGATCTGAGCGGCAAGGTCGTCGTCATCACCGGAGGAGCCCGGGGCCTGGGCGCCGCGGCGGCCCGGGCCGTGGTGGCCGGCGGCGGCAAGGTCGTCATCACCGACGTCCTGGAGGCCGAGGGCGCCGCCACGGCGGAGGAGCTCGGCGAGGCGGCGCGTTTCCTCCGGCACGACGTGACCAGCGAGAGCGACTGGCAGGCGGCTCTGGACCACGCGGTCGCCGAGTTCGGCCGGCTCGACGGGCTCGTCAACAACGCGGGCATATCCACCGGCCAGTTCCTGGAACACGAGAGCGTCGCGCACTTCCGCCAGGTCCTCGAGGTCAATCTGGTCGGCGTCTTCATCGGGATCAAGACCGCGATCCCGCTGCTCCGGGCCCATGGCGGCGGCTCCATCGTCAACATCTCCTCGGCCGCGGGCCTGACCGGGCTCGCGCTCACGGCGGGGTACGGCGCCTCCAAGTGGGGGGTGCGCGGCCTGTCGAAGATCGGCGCGGTCGAGCTGGCCGAGGCGGGGATCCGGGTCAATTCCGTGCACCCGGGCATGACGCTCACCCCGATGACCGCGCCCGTCGGCATACACGCGGGCGAGGGGAACTACCCGGGCACCCCGATGGGGCGGGTCGGCGCCCCCGAGGAGATAGCCGCCGCCGTCGCCTTCCTGCTCTCCGACGCCGCGGGCTACATGACCGGCGCGGAGCTGGCCGTGGACGGCGGCTGGACGGCCGGGCTCACCGTCCGCTACCTCACCGGGCAGTGAACCGGGCGCTGAGACCGTCGTACCGGACGCGTAACGGGGAGCGGCGGCCCGCGTAACAGCGCGACCGCAGGGTGGCCGTATGCACCCTCGGGACGTCACCTCCGCCGCGACCGGCAGTACCACCCCGGCCACGGCCGGTGCCGCGGCACCGGACAGGGCCACCGCCACGCACTGCCCGTACTGCGCCCTGCAGTGCGGCATGAACCTCCGCCGCGCCCCGGGCCCGGAGGGCGAGGGCGCCACCGTGGTGGTGGAGGAGCGTGCGGACTTCCCCGTCAACAGGGGCGCGCTGTGCGGCAAGGGCCGCACCGCCCCGGCCGTGCTCTCCTCCCGGGTGCGCCTGACCCAGCCGCTGATCCGCACCCGTACCGGGCGGCTGGAGCCGGCGACCTGGGAGGAGGCCCTCGACGCCGTCGCCGAGGGCCTGGCCCGCACGGGTCGCGCGCACGGGCCCGACGCGGTCGGCGTCTTCGGCGGCGGCGGGCTCACCAACGAAAAGGCGTACGCGCTCGGCAAGTTCGCCCGGGTCGCCCTGCGGACCTCGCAGATCGACTACAACGGCCGCTTCTGCATGTCCTCGGCCGCGGCCGCCCACCAGCGCGCCTTCGGCCTGGACCGGGGGCTGCCCTTCCCGCTGGAGGACATACCGCGCACCGGCTGCGTGATCCTCGTCGGCTCCAACCTCGCCGAGACCATGCCGCCCGCCCTGCGCTACCTCACGGAGCTGAAGGAGAACGGCGGCACCCTGATCGTCATCGACCCGCGCCGCACCCGCACCGCCGAGCAGGCCGACCTCCACCTCGCGCCGCGCCCCGGCACCGACCTCGCGCTCGCCCTCGGCCTGCTGCACCTCGTCGTCGCGGAAGGGCGCACGGACGAGGAGTTCATCGCCTCCCGCACCACCGGCTGGCCCGAAGCGCGGGCCGCCGCCATGGCCCACTGGCCCGAACTCGTGGAAAACCTCACCGGAGTGCCGGTGCCCAGACTGCGCGAGGCCGCCCGGATGTTCTGCGCGCCGCAGACCGCCATGGTGCTCACCGCGCGCGGGCCCGAGCAGCAGTCCAAGGGGACCGACACCGTCGGCGCGTGGATCAACCTGTGCCTGGCGACGGGCCGCGCGGGCCGCCCGTACTCCGGCTACGGCTGTCTCACCGGCCAGGGCAACGGCCAGGGCGGCCGCGAGCACGGCCAGAAGGCCGACCAGCTCCCCGGCTACCGCAAGCTCACCGACCCGGCGGCCCGGGCGCATGTCGCCGGGGTGTGGGGCGTGGACCCGGACAGCCTGCCCGGGCCCGGGCGCAGTGCGTACGAACTCCTCGACGCGCTCGGCACCGACGTCCGCGCGCTGCTCCTCATGGGCTCGAACCCGGTGGTCTCCGCCCCGGCCGCCGCCCACATCGAGGAGCGGATCCGGTCCCTGGACTTCCTGGCCGTCGCCGACGTGGTGCTCTCGGAGACGGCGGCCCTGGCGGACGTGGTCCTTCCGGTCACCCAGTGGGCGGAGGAGAGCGGCACCACCACGAACCTGGAGGGCAGGGTCCTGCTCCGCCGCCGCGCCCTGACCCCGCCACCGGGGGTGCGCAGCGATCTGGAGGTCCTGCACGGGCTGGCGGGCCGGCTGGGTGTGGAGAAGGGGTTCCCCGCCGATCCCGAGGAGGTCTTCGAGGAACTCCGCCGCGCCTCGTCCGGCGGCCCGGCCGACTACGCGGGCATCTCCTACGCCCGCCTGGAGGCCGAACAGGGCGTCTTCTGGCCCTGCCCGGCCACTCCGGAGCCCCCGGCCGACGCGGAGCCCTTGGCCACCCTCGCCCCCCCGGTCGCCCCCGCCGACCCGCCCGCCTCCGCCGACCCGCGCGTCCCCGGCGAACAGGCCGTTTCCGCCCCCGGCGGCGCACACCCCGGGACCCCGCGGCTGTTCCTCGACCGGTTCGCCACCGACGACGGGCGGGCGCGGTTCGTCGCGGTCTCGCACCGCGCCGCCGCCGAGGTGCCGGACGCGGAGTACCCGGTTCTGCTCACCACGGGGCGGGTCGTGGCCCAGTACCAGTCGGGGGCCCAGACCCGGCGCGTGGACGAGCTGAACGCCGCCGCCCCCGGCCCCTTCGTCGAAATCCACCCCCGGCTCGCGGCCCGCGTCGGCGCCGAGGAGGGACGCCCGCTGGCCGTGGTCTCCCGCCGCGGCCGGGTGGTCGCCCCGGCCCGGATCACGGACACCATCCGCGCGGACACGGTCTTCATGCCCTTCCACTGGCCGGGCGAGGGCCGCGCCAACACCCTCACGAACGCGGCCCTGGACCCCGTCTCCCGGATGCCGGAGTTCAAGGTCTGCGCGGTCCGCGTCGAGTCCCTGACCCCCGCGCAGCCGTCGACTCCCTCCCCGGCTCCGCCCCGGCGAACCGCCGGCTGACCCGCCGGGGAGGGAGCGTCACCGCGCGCCCTCCTCGAACATCGGCGCCAGCGCGGCCCGCAGCCGCCGTGCGTACCCGTCCGCGGTGGTGTCGGGGCCGGAGGAGGCGATTCCGGGGTATTCCTTCACGAACTCGTCCCAGTCGGCGTTCCCGAGGCCCTCGAACGTCTCCGGGGTGGGCGGCAGCGTGCCGCCCTCGGCCTCCCACTCCCCGGAGGCGCGGAACACGTCCTCCAGCAGCGCGTACGGCAGTGTGCAGTGCTGGGCCAGCAGCGCCGCGTCGTACAGGTCCTTGCCCTGCGGGTACAGGTCGCCGGCCAGCCACATCAGCTTCCAGGCCAGCGAGAGTTCCTTCGTGGCGCCGAGCAGCCGGACCCCGCAGACCCGGACCGGTTCGGGCGCGACGGGCAACGGCTCGTTGAAGACGAAGTCCAGCTGGACCTGGCCACCGGGCAGCCCCGGCGCCGACCAGGGGAGCACGAGGCGGCGGCCCGGGACGCGTTCGTACGTCCAGATGTACTCCGAGACGGCCGCCGCGGCCGGCATGCTCAGCCCGCCGCCCTGCGCCGCGCCCAGCTCCTCGGCCGCCGCCGCGACCGCGTCGAGCACGCGGCCCGTCCGCTCCTCCTCGATCCGCCAGTCGGCCGGGACCACGACGAAGTCCAGGTCGTGCGGCTCCCGCGCCGCCGGGCCGAACCACTGCTTCATCAGCACACTGCCCCGCAGGACGAGCGTGTCCGCCCAGCCGGAGGCGGCGACGGCCCGCAGCGCGACCTCCATGGCGCCCCGCCGGGCCCGCAGCCAGGCCTCCCGCACCGCGGGATCCGGGATCGCCGGGTCCAGCGGGCGGTAGGCGTCGGAGAAGTGCTTGAGGGCCGGGTCGAAGCCCAGCGCGCCCCCGGCGCCGTCACTCGGGCGGCCGACGGGCGGGGTGGCGCCACCCGTCGCCAGCGTCCGGGGCGGCTGGTGCGTCCGCCGCCACCGCTCCGACTCCGGCTCCGCCGGGTCGTCCGGCCCGCCGGCGATGGACGGCTTCCACTCCGCAGTGCTCATCGCGCGGTCCCCTCATCGATCCATCCGTCGTCCACCGACAGGTCACTGTCGTACAGCACGAACTCGCGCTCCTCCGCGCTGATGTCGTACCCCGCGCCCCGCAGCTCGGCCGCCAGCGCGGCGCACGCCGCCCCGGCCGCCCGCTCCGTCCCGCGCCACCGCTGGGTCACGAACCGCTCGTGGCGCTCCCCGCCCTCCAGCAGCTTCCGGGCGTTCCACGACAGGTGCGCCCCGTGCGGGGCGACCAGCTCCTCCAGGGCCGCCCGGTCGAAGCCGGCCGGCAGGCACAGCCGCAGGTGGTGCTCGAAGTACCCGCCTCCCGGGCCCGGTTCGTCCGTGGTCCACGGCACCGTCTCCACCTTGACCCGCACCGGGTCGAAACCGGCGGTCCGCAGCCGGGGGAGCAGCGCCCGGTGCCCCGTGCGGTCCCGCAGGGTCAGCATCGGCTGCGACACCATCCGGCCCCGGGCCAGGACGATGTGCGTCACCTTCAACCCGCTCTCGCCGGCCCAGGTTTCGAGGCGGGACAGGGTCGCCGGATCCGGACAGCGCACCGTCACGTGGGTTTCGTACGAGGACATGATGTCGATCATCTCGGACATGCGTCCGATCCGCATCGGGCTTTCCGCCGGGGGGTAACCATCCGGTCACGCACCGGACGCAGAAAGTGTCCGCACGCCCCTCGTGGCAGCGATGTGTAGTACCCCACACTGAGTTGCGGTGCCTGAGTCCTCGGAGCCCTGGAGGTCGCCCCCGTGCAGACCCAGACCCTGTCCGTGACCGAACCCGCAGTGGCGCCGCAAGCCGCGGACGCCGCGGAAGAGCCCGAGCCCGAGGTCGAGGCCGTGGACGATGAGCCCGAGGCGCCGGAGCTGAGCGAATACGTGCCGGCGCCGCGCAAGCGGAGCGACAGCAGCGCCGGAAGCGGGCCGTCCGCCGACCTGTTCCGGCAGTACCTGCGCGAGATCGGCAGGATCCAGCTGCTCACGGCGGCGGAGGAGGTCGAGCTCGCGCGGGCCGTCGAAGCGGGGCTGTTCGCCGAGGAGAAGCTGGGCACCGCGACCGGCCTCGACACCCGTCTCGTCCTGGACCTCGACAAACTGGTCGTCATGGGCCGGATGGCCAAGCGCCGCCTGATCGAGGCGAACCTGCGGCTCGTCGTCTCCGTGGCGAAACGCTACGTCGGCCGCGGGCTCACCATGCTCGACCTCGTGCAGGAGGGGAACCTCGGGCTCATCCGGGCCGTTGAGAAGTTCGACTACGCCCGCGGGTACAAGTTCTCCACCTACGCCACCTGGTGGATCCGGCAGGCCATGTCCCGCGCGCTGGCCGACCAGGCCCGCACCATCCGCGTGCCCGTCCATGTGGTGGAGCTGATCAACCGGGTCGTCCGCGTGCAGCGCCGCATGCTGCAGGAGCGCGGGTACGAGCCCACGGCCGAAGAGGTCGCCGCCCACCTGGAGCTGACGCCCGAGCGGGTCCTGGAGGTGCTGCGGCTCGCCCAGGAGCCGGTCTCGCTGCACGCCCCCGTGGGCGAGGAGGACGATGTCGCCCTCGGCGACCTGATAGAGGACGGCGACGCCGCCTCGCCCGTGGAGTCCGCCGCGTTCTTCCTGCTGCGCGAGCACCTGGAGGCCGTGCTCTCCACCCTCGGCGAGCGCGAGCGCAAGGTGGTCCAGCTGCGGTACGGGCTCGCCGACGGCCGCCCCCGCACCCTGGAGGAGATCGGCCGGATCTTCGGCGTGACCCGCGAGCGGATCCGCCAGATCGAGTCCAAGACCCTCAACAAGCTGCGCGACCACGCCTTCGCCGACCAGCTCCGCGGCTACCTGGACTGACCGGAGGGGCGGGACGGGACGGACGAAGGGGGCGCCCCGAAGGACGCCCCCTGATCCACGACCCGGCGGACCGGGTCAGTCGACCTCGGCCACCGCCTGCGCGAACTGGGCGGCGTACAGGCGCGCGTACGCACCCTCCGCCGCCAGCAGCTCCTCGTGCGTGCCCTGTTCCACGATCGAGCCGTCCTCCATGACCAGGATCACGTCCGCGTCGCGGATCGTGGACAGCCGGTGCGCGATCACGAAGGACGTACGGCCGGCCGCCAGCCGGGCCATCGCCTTCTGGATCAGCACCTCCGTGCGGGTGTCGACGGAGCTGGTCGCCTCGTCCAGCACCAGGATCACGGGATCCGACAGGAACGCCCGGGCGATCGTGATCAGCTGCTTCTCGCCCGCGCTGACGCCCGCGCCCTCGTCGTCCAGCACGGTGTCGTAGCCGTCCGGCAGCGTGCGGATGAACCGGTCCGCGTGCGCCGCGCGCGCCGCCTCCTCGATCTCCTCGCGCGTCACCGTGCGCGCCGAGGACGCGCCGTACGCGATGTTCTCCGCGATGGTGCCGCCGAACAGCCAGGTGTCCTGGAGCACCATGCCGATGCCGGAGCGCAGTTGCTCGCGGCTCATCTTCGCTATGTCCACGCCGTCGAGGGCGATCCGGCCGCCCGTGACCTCGTAGAACCGCATCAGCAGGTTGACCAGGGTGGTCTTGCCCGCGCCCGTCGGGCCGACGATCGCGACCGTGTGGCCGGGCTCGACGGACAGCGACAGGTTCTCGATCAGCGGCTTGTCCGGCTCGTAGCGGAAGGACACCTTCTCCAGCGAGACCGCGCCGCGGACCTCCTCCGGAAGGTCCTGGACCAGCTCGTCGGCCTCCTGCTCCTCGGCGTCGAGCAGCTCGTAGACCCGCTCCGCCGAAGCCACGCCCGACTGCACCAGGTTCGCCATCGACGCGAGCTGCGTCAGCGGCATCGAGAACTGGCGCGAGTACTGGATGAAGGCCTGCACGTCACCGATCGACAGGGTGCCCGAGGCGACCCGGAGCCCGCCGACGACCGCGACCAGCACGTAGTTGATGTTCGACATGAAGAACATCACCGGCTGCATGATCCCGCTGACGAACTGCGCCTTGAACGAGGCCCGGTACAGCGCCTCGTTCTGCTCGGCGAAGAGGGCCGCGGACTCCTGCTGCCGCCCGAAGACCTTGACCAGCGTGTGCCCCGAGTACATCTCCTCGATGTGCGCGTTGAGCGTGCCGGTGACCTTCCACTGCGCCACGAACTGCGGCTGCGACTTCTTGCCGATCCGCGCGGCGACGAAGATCGCCATCGGTACCGTGACCAGCGCGACCAGCGCCAGCAGCGGCGAGATCCAGAACATCATCGCCAGTACGCCGATGATCGTCAGCAGCGAGTTCAGCAGCTGCCCCATCGTCTGCTGGAGCGTCTGTCCGATGTTGTCGATGTCGTTGGTGGCCCGGCTGAGCACCTCGCCGCGCTTCTGCCGGTCGAAGTACGACAGCGGCAGCCGCGAGAGCTTGTCCTGCAGCTCCTCGCGCAGCCGGTACAGCGTCCCGTTCATCACGGTGTTCGCCAGCCGGGTCGCCACCAGCATCAGCAGACCGGCCGCCGTGAACGTGGCCAGCGCCCAGAGCGCGACCACGCCGACGCCGCCGAAGTCGATGCCCCGGCCCGGCGTGAAGTCGGTTCCGGACAGCATGTCGGCCATGCCGTTCTCGCCCTTGGCGCGCAGCCCGTCCAGGGCCTGCGCCTTGGTGATCCCCTCCGGCATCTGCCGGCCCACGATCCCCGCGAAGACCAGGTCGGTCGCCTTGCCGAGGATCTTCGGACCGACCACCGAGCAGGCGACGCTGCCGACGACCGCGACGATCATGCCCCAGAGCGGGGCCCGGTCCTTCGTCAGCTGCGCCAGCAGCCGCCTGCCGGAATTCTTGAAGTCCAGGGACCGCGTCGTCGGCGGTCCCATCATCATCCGTCCACCGGGCCCGCTCATGCGGCCTCCGCCTCCGTCAGCTGGGAGAGCACGATCTCCCGGTAGGTCTCATTGCCGGCCATCAGTTCGTGGTGGCGTCCCTCGCCCACCACCTGGCCCTCGTCCAGCACGATGATCCGGTCCGCGTCGCGGATCGTGGACACCCGCTGGGCGACGATGACCACGGTCGCGTCCTCGGTCTCGCGGGCGAGCGCCGCGCGCAGCGCCGCGTCCGTCGCGTAGTCCAGGGCCGAGAAGGAGTCGTCGAAAAGGTAGATCTCGGGGCGCTGCACCAGCGTGCGGGCGATCGCCAGCCGCTGGCGCTGCCCGCCGGAGACGTTCGTACCGCCCTGGGCGATGGGAGCCTCCAGGCCGCCCTCCAGCTCGGACACGAACCCCTTGGCCTGGGCCACTTCCAGGGCCTGCCACAGCTCCTCGTCGGTCGCGTCGGGACGTCCGTACCGCAGGTTGGAGGCGACGGTTCCGGAGAAGAGGTACGGCTTCTGCGGCACCATGCCGACCGTCTTGGCCAGCAGCGCCGGATCGAGGCGCCGTACGTCCTCGCCGTCGACCAGCACCTGGCCGCCCGTCGCGTCGAACAGGCGCGGTACGAGCCCCAGCAGCGTGGACTTGCCGCTGCCCGTCGACCCGATCACCGCGGTCGTCTCGCCGGGCCGCGCCACCAGGTCCACCCCGCGCAGCACGGACGCCTCGGCGCCGGGGTAGCGGAAGTCGGCCCCGCGCAGCTCCAGCTGCCCGTGCCGGGCCAGCTCGCGCACCGGGTCGGTGGGCGGCGTCACGCTGGTCTCGGTGTCCAGGACCTCCTGGACGCGCTCGGCGCACACCTCGGCCCGCGGCACCATCATGAACATGAAGGTGGCCATCATCACGGACATGACGATCTGCATCAGGTAGGCGAGGAAGGCGGTCAGCTGACCGATCTCCATGCCGCCGCTGTCGATGCGCATCGCGCCGAACCAGATCACGGCGACGCTGGAGATGTTCACGACGAGGATGACCGTCGGGAACATCAGGGCCAGCAGCCTGCCGGAGGCCAGGGAGACCGCGGTCAGGTCGGTGTTGGCCTGCCGGAAGCGGCCCTTCTCGTACTCGTCGCGGACGAAGGCACGGATCACGCGGTTGCCGGTGATCTGCTCGCGCAGCACCCGGTTCACCGTGTCCAGCCGCGTCTGCATGAGACGGAAGAGCGGACGGGTCCGCCAGACGATCGCGCCGACCGCGACGCCGAGCACCGGCACCACCGCCGCCAGCACGCCCGACAGCTTCACGTCGAGGGACAGGGCCATCGCGATGCCGCCGACGCACATGATCGGCGCCGAAACCATCAGGGTGAAGGACATCAGGACCAGCATCTGGATCTGCTGGACGTCATTGGTCGTCCGGGTGATCAGCGACGGCGCGCCGAAGTGGCCCAGCTCCCGGGCGGAGAAGCTCTGGACCCGGTCGAACACCCCGGCGCGGATGTCACGGCCGACCGCGGCCGCGGTCCGGGCGCCGAAGTAGACGGCGCCGACGTTGCACACCAGCTGCACCAGCGACACGCCGAGCATCAGCGCGCCGAAGGACAGGATGTAGCCGGTGTCACCGTTGACGACACCGTTGTCGATGATGTCCGCGTTGAGCGTGGGCAGGTACAGGCTGGCGCTGGTCTGCAGCAGTTGCAGCAGCACCAGCAAGGCGATGGGTTTCCGGTACGGACCCAGATGGGTCCGCAAAAGTCGTATGAGCACGCGCAGGCTCCGGTCGGCAAGATCGAGGGGGTTCACCCCATCTTCGGCCAACCGGGGGCTTGATCCCCACCGCTTTTCGCAAAGCCGGGTCAAAAGGAGTACGCCGCGCGTGGCCTGGGCCGTCTCTCCGGAAGAGACGGCCTAGGCCTGGAACGCCCCCGGGTGGATCTGCTCGCGCGTCGCGACGTACTGCTGGCGCACCGCCTGCCACACCGCGTGGTCCTCACCCGCTTCGAAGACCTGCCCCGCGGGGGCGGGCCACACCGGCGGGGTGTGCGGGGCCAGCGTGCCCTGCGCCACGCCCAGCGCCCACGCCGCCTGACGCGCCGCGCCCAGCGCCGCGTAGTCCGCGGGCTGCGGTACGACGACCTGCGTACCGAACAGTCCCGGCGCGGCCGCCTGCACCGCCGGCAGCTCGGCCGCCGCGCCCAGCAGGAAGACCCGGCGGATCTCCACGCCGCGCGTGCGCAGCACGTCGAGCGCGTCGGCCAGCCCGCACAGCATGCCCTCGAAGGACGCCCGCGCCAGGTGCTCCGGCTTCATCGAGTCGCGCCGCAGCCCCGACAGGGTCCCGGCGGCGTGCGGCAGGTTCGGGGTCCGCTCGCCCTCCAGGTACGGCAGGAGTACGAGCCCGTGCGCGCCCGGCGTCGACTTCAGGGCCAGGTCGGACAGCCCCGCCAGGTCGGTGCCCAGCAGTTCGGCGGTGCCGCGCAGGGCCCGTACCGCGTTGGAGGTGTTCACGACCGGCAGGTGCATCCCGGCGGCGTCGGCCAGCGAGGTGATCAGGCCGTTCGGCTCCGACAGCGCCTCGTGGTGCACGGCCATCACGGAACCGGACGCGCCCAGCGAGACCACCGCGTCGCCGGGGGCGAGCCCGAGGCCCAGGGCCGCGGCCATGGTCTCCCCGGTACCGGCGGATATCAGCAGGCCCTCGGGGGTCGTCCCCGCGGCGTCGGCCGGACCGAGCACCTCCGGCAGCATCGCCCGGTGGCCGAGCGCCAGCTCGACGAGATCGGGGCGGTAGGAACCCGTGGCCGCCGACCACCAGCCGGTGCCGGAGGCGCCGCCGCGGTCGGTGGTGCGCCGGGCCGGGCGGCCCAGTAGCTGCCAGACAAGCCAGTCGTGCGGGGACATCAGGACCGCCACGCGCCGCGCCGCCTCGGGCTCGTGGCGCGCCAGCCAGGCCAGCTTGGCGACGGGCTGCGCGGACTGCGGGACGGACCCGACGGCCTCCGCCCAGGCCTGACGCCCGCCGTGGCCGTCGACGCCGAGCGCCTCGATGAGTTCGGCGGCGGCGACTTGGCCGCGCTTGTCGTTGCCGACCAGGGCCGGACGGACGAGCGCCCCCTGGGTGTCCAGCGCGAGCAGCCCGTGCTGCTGCGCGGAGACCCCGATGGCCTGCACGCCCTCGAGCAGCCCGCCGCCCGCGGCCTCGCCGAGCGAGAGCAGCCAGGCCTGGGGGTCGGTCTCGTGGGTCTTCACGCCGCCGGGTTCGCCGCCGCCGTGCTGTGGATGGGGTGCGTACCCCTGGCGCAGCACGGCGCCCGTATCGGTGTCGCAGACGACGATGCGAGTGAAGGTGGAAGAGCTGTCCAGCCCGGCGACTATCCCCATGGAGTGAATTCTGCCGCACTGCCGGGGCGTCCCGTCCGGCGCGGTCCGGTACGTCACCGTCCGGTTCGCCGCCGCCGGGCCCGGGGCGGCCGCGACCGGCGCGCCCGCCCCGCTCGTGGCCCCAGGTGTTGCCTCAGGTGTTGCTGGTGCCCCAGTCGTCGTCCGCGCCGGAGCCTCGGCCGCGCAGCCCCCGCACCCGGCCGACCAGTCCGTCCGGCACCGCGTCCCCGACCTTGTCGCTCACCGCGGCGAACGCCTTGCCCGCGAGCTGCCGTCCGCTCTGCCCCGCGGTCTCGGCCGCGTTGCGCACGACGGGGTTCTGGGCGAGCTCCCGCGCCGACTTCCTGAGCTGCTCGTAGCGCTCGCGCCCCGCGTGGGTGCCGAGCACGTACCCGAGGGCCAGTCCCACGACGAACGTGACCTTGTACCGCATGCCTGCCGCCCTTCGAAGTGTCGGTGCCCGGCCCGCCCGGCCCACTGCCGATACCGATTGGCGGAGCACCCCCCTGCTTGCGCTAATCTATGTCTCGCAACGAACGAGCGCCCCTCGGCACCGCCGATGGTCGGCTGTTTGGCGCACGCAGCAATCCCCTGTAGCTCAATTGGCAGAGCAGCCGACTGTTAATCGGCAGGTTACTGGTTCGAGTCCAGTCGGGGGAGCGCGATCCCCTGTAGCTCAATTGGCAGAGCAGCCGACTGTTAATCGGCAGGTTACTGGTTCGAGTCCAGTCGGGGGAGCGACCAGAAGAGGACCCGGTGGGTCCTCTTCTTTTTTGTCCCGTTCGGGAACCGGGCAGCACGAGGCGCGGTCTCTCTGAGCAGGCGATGCCGATCATGCGAAGCATCCGAGGCAGGAGATCGTATGAGCGGCTATGCTGCGGCAGACGGCGCGTACAAATGTGCGCGACGCGCCGTGAGGGGCGGTAGCTCAGCCGGTTAGAGCAGCGGACTCATAATCCGTCGGCCGTGGGTTCGAGTCCCACCCGCCCCACCACGCACCAGGTGTGCAGAAACGATCTGACCAGTATCTCTGCTGGCGGTGTGAGCCACTTCGGTGATCCTGACGGCCCTTCGGGGCCGTCTTTCGTGTCTCAAGGGACGCTCAGGGGACGCTCGGGGGACCCGGCGGCGGCGGGGTGGGGACGGTGTGTCGGCCAGGGACGCGAGACGCCCTTCGCGTGCCCGGCCGGGAAGCCGCTCAACGGCATGTCGCGGGTGCTCGCCGATGTGCTGTTGATCACGCAGCGGACCGGCCGCTGCGGCTGGAGTGCCACCCCCAGTCGTGGGACGCGGAATGATGACCGCGGTGCTCGCGCCCCACAGTTGCCGGCAAGCCTTTTCTGCACGTCTCGAAGGCGCGCTTCAGCCTCTTCCGGCTCGGCGAGTATTTCAGCGTGAGCCTCGCCCCGGGTGTCAGTCAATCGTCAATGGAGCCGTGGCCGCGTGGGTCTGTTCCCTCGGCGGCTGAGGTGGCTGACAGGTACCGCACCGACGCCGGCGCCGCCCGCGTGACCTCCCCACCGGCGCCTGGTGCCTGGCCCCACGGGCACACAGCGCAGCTGGTCAGGCGTGCTGAACCGCCTCGTGCCGGCGAGAGTCTCGCCTGCGTACGGGGTCATCGCCAAGGTGGTCGGCGCACCAGCGGGCGTGGCACGGTGAAGTACCGCCGGAATGCCGGTTCGCGTCCCGAGCGGACGCGCTGAAAGGCGAATCACGCCGACGGGGAGTGAATAGGCCCGCAACTGGGGGCAAGGCATTTCTGTTTGACGTGCTGCGCGTATGCCCTGGCGCGAGCCGCAGGTGAAGAATTGTGTTCACCTGCGGCTTGGTCGGGAGGATCAGAAGTCCTCCGTCTCGTCCGCGAGGAGACGCAGTACGTCGTCCAGGTTCCCGCGGCGGGCGAAGGCCGCGCGCTGGCGCTGGGCGCCCGAGCCGTCGCGCAGGAGGCCGGCCAGGGCCTTGGCCGCGTGGTCGAGGTCGCCCGCCGCCGCGAGTTCCGGGGCGATCAGGTCGAGCAGGGCCTCCGCCAGGTCCGCCGCCGGGACCTCCGCCCCGGTGAAGGGGTCCAGCCCGAAGCCCTCCAGCCCGTCGTGGGCCGCCCGCCAGCGCGCGAGGCGCAGTACGTCCTCCCGTACGACCGGGTCGGGGCGGTGCTCGGCCAGCTCGCGCAGGGCGGTGGCCACCAGGGCGCGGGCCAGCTCGGCCTGGAGCACGGCGCCGTCGATGTCCGGGGACATGTCGGGGGCCCGGATCTCGAGCGTCGGCCAGTTGCCGGAGGGGCGGAGGTCCCAGTAGACCATCTTGGTGTCGAGGGCCGCCCCGGAGCCGAGCAGGGCCTCGACCGAGCGCCGGTAGTGCGCGGTGGAGGTGAAGTGCGGGGGCAGCCCGGCCGAGGGCCAGGTGGACCAGGCCATCGCGCGCCAGCTGGCGTGCCCGGTGTCGCGGCCGTCCCAGAACGGCGAGTTGGCGGCCAGCGCGATCAGCGTGGGCAGCCAGGGCCGGACCCGGTTGGCCACCGCCACCGCGGTGTCCATGTCGAGGGTGCCGACGTGGATGTGCCGGCCGCAGCTGACCAGGGTCTGGGTGAGCGAGCCGAAGCGGCGGGCCTGTTCGCGCTGGCGCGGCTCGTCGTCGCTCAGGTGCAGCGGTCCGGGCACCGTCACGACGGGCGACGGGCTGGCGAGGAGCCGGCAGCCGTGCGCGCGGGCGGCCTTGGCGAGGGCGCGCCGCAGCGCGGTGAGGTCCTCGCGCAGCCGGGCGGCCGAGTCGGCGACCGGGGTGGAGATCTCCACCTGGTAGCGGGTGCCCTCGGCGTGGATCTGGGTCGGATCGCCGGACGCCGTGGCCAGGACCTGCGGAGCGGCCGGGACCAGCCGGAAGGTGCGGGCGTCGACGAGGAGGAACTCCTCCTCGACACCGATGGTGAGGGGGACCGTCCCGGCGCGTCCCAGGACCCCGGGACCACGGACGGTGTTGCTCGTTGTGCTCTTGCCAGGTTCGATCACTGCGCCTCCCTGGACATTCGAGTCGTTTCATCATGAGCTGAACGACAGGGGGTGAGCGCACGTCGATTCGGTCAAATGTCCGGTGATAGTGGCGAGTTAGCAGTCGGACGGGTCGCGCCGCGGGGGTCCGGAGTCAAGCGGTGAGGGTGGGGAGGGAGGGGCGCCGGGCGGGAAATCCGATCGAAGGCGACCGGGGCGGACGGTTAGCATCCGATGTGACTCGTACGCCCCCACGGACCCGGTCCGCAGACACGGCCCCCGCCGGCCCCGGCGGCTCCGGCGGCCCCGCCGACGGCCCGCCCGGAGCCCCCAGACGGCGCATATTCGCCGATCTCACCCCTTTGCGGACCTCCGCCGACTACCGGCGGCTGTGGACCGGGAACACCATCTCCTGGATGGGCCAGGCGATGACCGCCCTGGCGATCTCGCTCCAGGTCTACGACATCACCCGCTCCAGTTTCCACGTCGGCCTCGTCGGGCTCTTCTCCCTGGTCCCGCTCGTCGTCTTCGGCCTGTACGGCGGCGCCATCGCGGACACCGTCGACCGGCGCAAGCTCGGCCTCTACAGCTCCTCGGCCGCCGCCGTCCTCTCGGCCGCCCTGGCCGGCGCCGCGCTGCTCGATTTCCACCGGGTCTGGTTCCTCTACCTCGTGGTCGCCCTCCAGGCGGTCTGCGGCGCGCTCAACTCGCCCGCGCGCTCCGCCATGATCCCCAAGCTGCTGCCCGCGGAGCAGCTGCCCGCCGCCAACGCCCTCACCTCGCTGACCACCACCTTCGGCTTCACCGCGGGGCCGATGCTCGGCGGCCTGATCGTCGGCTGGTGGGGCTACCAGGCGGCGTACCTGATCGACGCCGTCGCCTTCTCCGCCGCGCTCTACGCGATGTGGCGGCTGCCCTCCATGCGCCCCGAGCGGACCGACGACGGCCGCGGGCGGGCCTCCGTACTGGACGGGCTGCGCTTCCTCGGCACCCGTCCCAACGTCCGGATGACCTTCTTCTCCGACCTGGCCGCGATGGTGCTGGCCCAGCCCAAGGCGCTCTTCCCGGCCATCGCCCTGCTCTGGTACGGCGGCGACGCCAAGACCGTCGGCCTGCTGGTCGCCGCGCCCGCCGTCGGTTCGCTGCTCGGCGGTCTCTTCTCCGGCTGGCAGGGCCGGATCCGGCGGCACGGACTGGCCATCCTGCTCTCCGTGGCCGCCTGGGGCCTGGCCATCGCCGTCTTCGGGCTGACCCGGAACCTGTGGCTGGGCCTGCTCTTCCTCGCCCTCGCGGGCTGGGCGGACACCATCTCGATGGTGTTCCGTACGACGATGCTCCAGGCCGCCACCCCCGACGACATGCGCGGCCGCCTCCAGGGCGTCTTCATCGTGGTCGTCGCGGGCGGCCCCCGGCTCGGCGACTTCCTGACCGGCTCCGTCGCCCAGCTCACCTCGCCGGGGATCGCGATCACCGGCGGCGGGCTCGCGTGCGTGCTCGTACTCGTCCTGCTGGGCCTGCGCTGGCGCGGTTTCGCCCGCTACGACGCCCGGTCACCGCAGGCCTGACCGGGCGCGTGGACCTCAGGCGTCCACCGGTTCGCGGGTGCGGTCGCCGCCCGCGCTGCCGGTGTTGGCCGTACCGGTCGGTTCGAAGAGCAGGATCGAGACCTCCTCCTCGGCCACCGGGCAGTGCTCGGTCCCGCGCGGTACGACGAACAGCTCGCCGGGCCGGAGCGTCACCGCGCTCTCGCCCGAGCCCGAGCCCGAGCCCGAGCCCGAGGCCGCACCCCGCGCGTCCCGCAACCGGATCGTCAGGGTGCCCTCGACCACCAGGAACAGCTCGTCCGTGTCCTCGTGGGTGTGCCAGACGAACGAGCCGAGCAGCTTGGCGACCCGGACGTCGTAGTCGTTGACCCGGGCGATCCGCCGCGGTGCCCAGTGTTCGTCGAAACCGGCGAGCTTCGCCGCGATGTCGACCGATCCCTCTGTTCCGCCCTGTGTCGTCATGCGGGCAGACTGCCCGGGCCGGACGGGGGGCGTCTTGTACGTTCCTGACGTGAGCGTCTCCGCCTGGCATCCGCCGGTCCCCGGCATATCCGAGGTGTTCCACGCCCGGTTCACCGATCACGCCTACCCCGCCCATGTCCACGACACCTGGACGCTGATGGTCCTCGACGGCGGCCGGGTCGACTTCGCGCTGGAGCGCGAGCGGCACGGTGTCGGGGTGTCCCGGTCGGTGATCCTGCTGCCGCCCGGGGTCGCGCACGACGGGCGGACCGTCACCGAGGCGGGCTTCCGCAAGCGGGTGCTCTACCTCGACACCACCGTCCTCGCCCCCGGGCTGACCGGGGCCGCCGTCGGCACCCCGCTGCTGCACGACGGGGTGCTGCGCGAGCGGGTGCACGGGCTGCACCAGGTGCTGGGGGAAGCCGCGTCGGCGCGTGAGGGGCCCACGGCCGAGCGGCTGGAGGCGGAGTCGCGGCTCGCCTTCATCGGCGAGCGGCTGCGGGAGCGGCTGACCGGGCGGGAGCCGGCGGCGTACGCACCCCCGGGCGCGGAGGTCGCCGTACGGCTGCGCGAACTCCTCGACGCCCGCCTGGTCGAGGGGATCACCCTGGCGGAGGCCACGGCGGCGCTGGGGCACCTCCACCCCACGCACCTGATCCGTGCCTTCCGGCAGGCGTACGGGCTGCCCCCGCACGCCTATCTGACCGGGCGGCGGATCGAGGCTGCGCGGCGGCTGCTGCTGGCGGGGACGCCGGCCGCCGAGGTGGCCACGGCCGTGGGCTTTCACGACCAGGCCCATCTGACCCGGCACTTCGGGCGGCACGTGGGGATCACCCCGGCGCGGTTCGCGCGGTCGGGGCGCGGGCGCTGAGCCCGCCGCCCCGAGCGCCCCGACCCCCGCGGGTCAGGCGAGCCAGAGCGCGGCGCGGCGGTGGCGGGCCGGGAGGATGTCGGGCTCGGTGTCCGGGCCGGTGTCCGGGCCGGGGTGCGGGTCGGTGCCCGGCGCGATGTCCGGGTCGGCGGTCGGGTCGGCGTGCGGGCCGGGCGTTCGCGCCGTGCGGACCGCGGTGCGCGCGGCCGTACGCAGCCGGGCGCGGGCGCGGCGTTCCTCCTGGGCCGCCGCGCGGGCCACCGAGGAGTCGCGCAGCAGCCGCGGCAGGTGGCGGACCACGACCCGGCGGCGCACCGGCCGCGGCCGGACGCGACGGCCCGCCCGCTCCGCCTCGGCGCGCAGCCGCGCGCTGAACCGCAGGTCGTGGAGGGTGATGGTGAGCGGGCCGCCCTTCCAGGGGGCCGCTGCGCCGGATCGTATGTGGTGTGCGGTACGTGACATGGGGGCTCCTGGGTCAGCGCCGCCGGGCTGGTCCCGGCGGTACCTACCGGAAGCCGTGCGGGCCGTGCCCCCGGGGCGTCACGTCCGCGGGGTGACGATGCCGCGCGCCACCCCCAGGTCCACCAGGTCCTGTGGGCGCAGGCGCAGCTGGTCCGCGGTGGCCGGTGCCTGGTCGGCGGGCCGCTTGAGGATGGCCGCGGCCAGCTCCGGCGCGATGACGGAGAAGTAACTGTCGGGGGTGACCCAGGTGTTGCCGGGCGCTGCCAGGGCCAGCGCGCCGCCCGAGCCGCCCTCGCCGATCAGCAGGGTGGTCACCGGGACGGTGGCCGCCGCCAGCGCGGCGAAAGTGTCCGCGATGGCCGCGCCCGCGCCCGCGTGCTCGGCCGCCGCGTCGTTGGCGGCGCCCGGGGTGTCGATCAGGGTCAGCACGGGCACCCCGAGCCGGTCCGCGAGGCGGATGACACGGGCCGCCGTGCGGTACCCGGCGGGGCGGGTGGCGGTGCCGCACTGGGCGGCGTACGCGACCGCCCGGCCCGCGCGCAGGCCGACGCCGCACAGCATCCCCGGGTCGGTGCCGCCCGCCCGGTCCCCGGAGAGGGGCAGGCGCAGGTCGAAGTACGCGTCCAAGTAGGCCTCGGCGCGCGGCCGCTCCGGATGGCGGGCCTGGCGCACGGCCTCCCACCCGCTCGCCGGAGGCGGTACGTCCGCCAGCGCGGCGGGGGGATCGGCGGGCCCGGCGTGCGGGGAGCCCAGCAGGCGCAGCCAGTCGCCGACGGCTTGGGCGAGGTCCCCGGCCGGGACGACGGCGTCCACGTGCCCGGCGGCGTACTGGCCCTCGGCGGTGTAGGCCGCCGGATCCGCGTCGGCCGGGCGCACGCGGGACCCGGCGAAACCGACCTGCGCGCCGGGCAGCGCCAGCACGATGTCCGCGCCCGCGCCGAGGGTGGCCCAGCCGCCGCCGGTGGTCGGGTCGCGCAGCACCGCGATCTGCGGGAGGCCGGCGGCCCGGTTGAGAACGGACTGGCGGGCCACGCGCTGGAGTTGGGTGAGGGCCAGCATGCCTTCCTGCATGCGGGAGCCGCCGGTGGCGATCAGGGAGAGGAGGGGGAGGCGGTGGGTCCGGGCGTGCGTGTAGGCGGCCTCGAGGCGGTCGCCGGTGCGTTCGCCGAGGGAGCCGCCGAGGAAGCCGAACTCGAAGGAGATCAGGGCGGTTTCGCGGCCCCCGACGCGGGCCGTGCCGGTGACGACCGACTCCCGCTCGCCGGTGCGGGTGGCCGCGCGGGCGCGGGAGTCGTCGTAGCCGTCCCAGCCGAGCGGGCCGTCCGGGCGGGACTCCCGCTCGGGGACGGGGAGTTCGCAGAAACTCCCGGGGTCGGCGACGGAGGCGATGGCGGCGCGGGCCGAGAGGCGGGTCGTCACGGCGCCAGCGTACCGGGCGGTCGGCGGGGTCGCGGGGGTCAGGGGAGGGGCAGGGCGATCTTGACGGCGTAGACGGCGATCAGGCCGTACCCGAGCCGGAAGGTCCAGGCCCGGGCGGTCTCGGTGATCCGGCTCCCGGCGAAGGAGCCGGCGGCGGCCAGCAGTTGCTGCCAGAGGAGGGAGGCGAGGAGCACACCCACGACGAAGGCGGCCCCGGCGGGGCCGGTGCCGATGCGGGAGCCCTGGGCGGTGGTCAGCGCGACGAAGTAGAGGGCGGTGGTGGGGTTCAGGGCGGTGAGCCCGACGTACCGGGTGAAGGCCCCGCGGGCCGTGCGGGGGGCGGGGAGCCGGGGGGTGACGGCCCCCGGCCCGGGCGCCGTGCCTGCCGTTCCGGGCCCGGTGGACCGGGGTGTCGGCCCCGCCGTCGACCCCGCCGAGGGCACCAGGGGTCGGGGCTCGGAGCGGTGGGGCCGGAGGCCGTGGGTGGCCAGGGTCAGGAGGATCGTGGCCGAGAGGAGGCGGACCCAGGGTTCCACCGGGGAGAGGGACCCGGCCACCCACGGGCCCAGGGCCGTGGCCAGGGCGGCGTAGGCGCAGTCGACCACCGCGATTCCCGCGGCCCCCGCCACGGCCGCGCGGCGTGAGCGCATCGCTTCCTGGAGCAGCAGCACGCTCATCGCGCCCATCGGCATGGCGACGCCCAGGCCGGCCGCGGCGCCGGACAGGGTGGGGGTGAGCAGGGTCATCGGGGTGGTCATGGGGCGAGGATGCGGCGGCGGGGGCGCATGGCGGCAGCGGATATCGGGGGTGGCTGCGAGAATCGCGGGATGGACCGCCTCGACAGGGAAATCCTCGGCATCCTGCAGCAGGATGCGCGGATCTCGTACCGCGACCTCGGCGTCCGCGTCGGGCTCAGCGCCAACGCGACCGCCGACCGGGTGCGCCGGATGCGCCGCGACGGGGTGATCCTCGGGTTCACCACCGTCGTGGACCCGGCCGCCGACACCCGCGGCGGGCTCGTCGTCCTCATCGACGTCACGCTGCGCCCCGACACCACCAACGAGGACTTCGAGCAGCAGGTCGTCCGGCTGCCCGGGATCACCGAGGTGGTGCACGTGACCGGCGCCCACGACTACGTCGTACGGGCCAGGGCGGCCGATCCGGCGGCCCTGGACACCCTGCTGCGCAGGCTCAAGCGCGAAGCCGGAGTGGCCCAGTCCAGCACCCGGATCGCACTGCGCGCCGCCACCCGGCCCTAGGTGTTCCGGCCCGTCACAGGGGTGACTGCCAGTCCACCTTGGTGCCGCGCGCGCCCGACTCCGTGCGGCCGTCGTCGGTCACCGTCAGGCGGACCCGGCCGGGCTCGGTGTCCGAGTCCCCCCGGACCTCCACCTCGACCTCGATCGAGCCGACGTCGCTGCGCCGGTGCGCCGCGGCCAGCGCCCCGCGCAGGGCGGCCAGCAGCGCGCCCGCCGCCTGGTCCGAGAGCAGCGCGTCCACCGCCCCCGTGAAGTGCACCGACGGCTGGAAGCCGAAGAGGACCGCCGCGCCGCCGGTCTCCCGCAGCACCCGCCCCCGGAAGGTGGTCGGCGCGTTGGTCGGCGGCTGCTGGAGGGCGAAGATGGCGGTCCGCACCTCCTGGATGGTCGAGTCCAGCTCGTCCACGGCGCGGCTCAGCTCCTCGCCCACCGTGTCCCCGGACGGCGCGGTGGAGGACCGGCGCCGCGTGCTCTCCAGCATCATCTCCGTCGCGAACAGCCGCTGGACCACCAGGTCGTGCAGGTCGCGCGCGATGCGGTCGCGGTCCTCGTAGACCGCCAGCTGCTCGCGGTCGTGCTGCGCGTCCGCCAGGACGAGCGCCAGCGCGGCCTGGGACGCGAACTGCGAGGCCAGCAGCCGGTCCACGGCGTCGTACGGCTTCCCGCCCCGGTCCCGCGGCAGCGCCAGCGTGCCGATCAGCTGGCCGCCGCTCTGCAGCGGGAGCATCATGCTCGGCCCGAACCGCACCCGGACGTGCGTGGTCATCCGGGGGTCGGTCGCCGAATCGTCTATGAAGACGGGCTCGCCGCCCAGCAGCTGTTCCAGCACGGCCGAGCCGGGCGCGATCGCCGTGCCGACCAGGTCCCCGGGTTCGCCCTCGGTGGAGGCGGCCACGATCTCCATGCCGCCCTCGGGGGTGGGCTGGAGCACCACGCCGGCCGCGGCGTCCGCGAGCAGCCGGGCCCGTTCGGCCACGCACATCAGCGCGTCGGCGGCGGGGCGGCCCGCGAGCAGGGTGGTGGTGACGGCGGCCGCGCCCTCGATCCAGCGCTCCCGGCGCCGGGCGGTCTCGTACAGCCGGGCGTTGCCGATCGCTATCCCCGCCTGCGCGGCCAGGACCCGCACGAGCGCGAGGTCCTCCTCCGTGAAGGGGCCGCCGTCGCGCTTCTCGGTGAGGTAGAGATTGCCGAAGACCTCGGTGTGCACCCGGATGGGGACGCCGAGGAAGGTGTGCATCGGCGGGTGACCGGCCGGGAAACCGGCCGCGCGCGGATCCTTGGTGAGGTCGGTGATCAGCAGGGGGCGCGGATCGCTGATGAGCGTGCCGAGGAGGCCCGAGCGCCCGTCCGGCAGGCGCGGGATCGCGTCGCGCTCGGCCTCGGTCATCCCGGCCGTGAACAGCTCGGTCAGGCGCACGTGCTCGGGGTCGACGACCCCCAGCGCCGCGTAGCGCGCCGTGCACAGCTCGGCCGCCGAGTCGACGATGTGCTGGAGGGTGGCGTGCAGCTCCAGGTCGGAGCCGACGCTGAGCACGGCCTCCAGCAGCACCGGGAGCCCGGCGTCCGGCCGGGCCCGGGCGTCCGGCTGCGCGCGGGCATCCGGCCGGGCCCGGGCGGCGTGCTGCGCCCGGGCGGCCTCCGGGTCCGACGGCCCGCTGGTCGGGGTCATTCGGCCAAGGGGTTCAGAACCATGGGGGTGATCTTCCCTTCGAGCATCGCGCCGAGACCGAGGACGGCGCACACGTCCGGCCGTTCCGCGATCTGCACGGGCATTCCGGTGGCGTCGCGCAGCATCTGGTCCAGGCCGGGCAGCAGGGCGCTGCCACCCACCATCATGATCCCCCGGTCCGTCAGGTCCGCGACCAGGTCGGGCGGGCAGTCCCGGAGCACCTTGCCGATCCCGTCCAGCACGGCGGTCAGCGGGGTGTGGATGGCGTCGCGCACGGCCGCCGTGTCGACGTGCACGGACCGCGCCAGACCGGTCGCGACGTCACGGCCGTGGATCAGGGTGGAGGCGGGGCCTTCGGAGGTGATGCCGTTGCCGTGCAGGGCCAGCTGGAGCGGGCGTACGGCCTGGCTCGGCAGCATCAGCTCGTGGGCGTGGCGCAGGTGCTGGACGATGGCGTGGTCGATGGCCTCGCCGCCGACCGGGATGCGCTGGGCGGTGACGATCGAGCCGAGGGAGAGCACCGCGACCTGTGTGGCCGCGGCTCCGCACACCATGATCATCGTCGCGGTCGGCTGCTCCACGGGCAGGCCGCAGCCGACGGCCGCCGCGATCAGGGTGTCCACCAGCTCGACCCGCCGGGCGCCGAGCCCGACCAGGGTCTCCACGGTCGCCCGCTGGGCCAGCGGGTCCGCGTCGTGCGGGGTGCAGGCGGCGGCCCGCAGCCGGGGCTTGCGGCGCAGGGCGCGCCGGAGCTTCTCGCCGAGGAGGTGACGCAGCATCCGCTGGGCCATCTCGATGTCGACGACGGTGCCGCCGGAGACGGGGCGGACGACCCGGATGTAGTCCGGTGTGCGCCCGGTCATCCGTTCGGCGAAGGTGCCGACGGCGATGAGGGCGCCGGTCCGTGTGTTCACGGCGGCCACGCTGGGCTCGTCGACGACCAGGCCGGCGCCCTTGACGTAGACGCGGGTCCTGGCGGCCCCGAGGTCGACGGCGACGTGGCAACGGCGCAACTGCTCAAGACTGACGGTCACGGCAGGTCCTCCCGAGAGCGCGGGGGTGCGAAAAGACCGACGGATGACCGGCCCCAATCAGTATCTTCTGGGGTAATTCGGACATATTGCCCGTTGTGCTGCTCCGGTCGGGGTGGGGGCGAGGGGGTTCAGGGGTGCTGCACGGGGGTGGTTTTCTGTACCGACAGGCGACACGATGCCCCCACCGCCCGCGCTACTCGTGCGTAACAAGGTAAGGGGGACCCGATGCTGACGGCCCGCCAGAGATTCCTGACCCTTCTGACGCTCTGCCTGGCGCTCTGCCTGGCGCTTCTGGCGCCGGTCCCGGCCCAGGCCGCGCACCAGGCCGCCGACCAGGCACCGCAGCGCAATCCGGTGGTCTTCGTCCACGGTTACAACGCCGACCCCGGCGTGTGGGGCGCCCTGCGCGAGGACCTGCGCGCCGCCGGGTACGCCGACTCGGAGCTGTTCTCGTGGGGTTACGACACCCACCAGTCGGTCAACGAGGTGCTCTCCGGCCGTCTCGCCGCGTACGTCGACCAGGTCCGCCGCCAGACCGGCGCCGCCCGGGTCGACCTGGTCGCGCACTCCTTCGGCTCGCTCGTCACCCGCTGGTACGTGAAGTCCGGCGGCGGCGCTCCGGTCGTGGACCACTGGATCTCGCTCGCCGGACCCAACCACGGCACCTACATCAGCTGGGGCTGTGTCCTCTGGGACCAGGCCTGCCGGGACATGAGCCCCGGTTCCTACGTGCAGAAGAAGCTCGCCGAGGGCGACGAGACGCCCGGCGCGGTGAAGTACGCGACCTTCTGGTCCTCCTGTGACGAGGTCATCAACCCCGACAGCAGCGTGGCCCTGACCGGCGCCCTCAACACCTACGCCGGATGCCTCAAGCACAACGACTTCCTCGGCGACGACGGGGTCTCGGCCGGGGTCCGCGCGTTCCTCACCACCTAGGGGGTGCCTGACGGGACCCCGGCGGCCGGGGGCTCGTACGCGACGCGCTGGAGCAGGCCGTACGTGAACTCCGCCACGCACGGCCGCACGGCTCCGCTCCCGTCCCGCCCGGTGAAGGCCAGCCGCCACCGGGTGGGCGCGGTGCCCTCCATCGGGCGGGCGGGCGCGAAGGCCCGCGCCACCTCGTCCACCGTCGCCGACCAGGGCCGCAGATCGCCGAGGGACGCCAGTACGGGCCCCCGCGCGCCCGGGGCCCGGACCAGCCACTCGTTCCACACCGCCCCGTCCGGCGCGGCCAGCACCTCGAAGCGGAGGTCCGGCCAGAGCGGTACGGGCCACAGCAGCGCCTCGCACTCCAGGTCCCCGATGCTCCGCCGGGCCACGGACTCGGCCGGTCCGAGCACCGAGCGGTAGCGGGCCAGCGCCCCGCGCGCCCGGGGCGAGCGGACCATCGCCTGCCACCGCTTGTTCGCCTCGCGCTGCTCGGCGAGCGAGGCCCCGAGCCGGATCCGGGCCTGGTCGGCGAGGTCGGGCTGGAAATCGGACATCCGGCGCAACAGCACCAGCTGGAAGTCCCGCGAACCGAAGCGGGAGGTCGGGTGGGGTGCGGGGGCGGCGGCCATGCGCCTCAGAATTGCACACAGGATCCTTACACCTCCGCGATACGGATGATGCGAACGACCACGTAGCCTGCGGGCGCCATGGACTATTGCCACGCCTGCCGGAGGCACCTCAACGGCGCACTGGCGTGCGCCGGGTGCGGAACACCGGCCGAGTACCTGACCACCGCCCGCCCGACCGGCGCCGCGCCCGCGAACGCCACCGGGCCCGGCCCCGACACGCCGTACGCCGACGGCCCCGCCCTGCCCTACGGCGCTCCCCCCGACCCCGGGCACACCACCTCGTACGCCGCCGCGCACACCACCTCGTACGCCGCCGCGCCGGGCGCTCCCGGCGAGGGTGCGCGGGGGAGCCGTCGCCCCGGCGCGGCCCGCCGCCGCGTGCACCGGCGCCGCCGCCGGACCGCTCTGACCATGGGCCTCGGCCTGGTGCTCGCGGTCGGGGTCACCTTCGCGCTGGCCCGGATCGCGACCGAGGGGGGCGGTCAGTCGTCCAACGTGATGCTCAAGGACGGCGCGGGCGCCCAGCAGCCGCTCTCGACCCGGGACCCGTCCGACGTGGCCGCGCTCCAGCCGTCCGCGTCCGCCTCGGCGAAGCCCAGCGCGTCCGCCTCGGCGAGCCCGTCGGCCAGCGCCTCGCGGTCGGCGAGCCCGTCCGTCTCGGCGAGCGCCTCGGTCTCGGCCCGGCCGTCCGCCAGTGGCTCCGGGCCGGGGCAGCCCGCGCCCCCGACCGCGTCGGGGCCCCCCGCGACGAGCGGCCCGGCGTCGCCGAAGCCCTCCAAGAAGCCGAAGCCCTCGCCGAGCCCGTCGAAGACGCCGCCGGACGGGTGCTGGCTGTGGTGGTGCTGAGCCGCTGACGGGCCGTGCCGGGCCGGCCTCGCGGTCGGCCCGGCACGGCCCGTCAGCCCAGCATCCGCTTGAGCAGGTCCCGCAGCACCGCCCGCTCGGCCGTGGAGAGTCCGGCCAGGGGCTCGCGCGCGAAGTCGAGCGACTCGCGCAGCCGGTCGGCGGTCTGCAGGCCCTCGTCCGTGGCGGCGGCCAGCTTGACCCGCCGGTCGGCCGGGTCCGGCCGGCGCTCGGCCAGGCCCCGGCTCTCCAGCCGGTCGACTATTCCGGTCACGTTCGAGGGCTCGCACTTGAGCTTCTGGGCGATCCGGCGCATCGGCATCGGCTCCAGGGAGAGCAGACCGAGGACGCGCGCCTGGGCGCCGGTCAGCTGGTGGCTGGCCGCCGCCTGCTCGTACTCCTCGTGGTAGCGGGCCACGACGGTGCCGATGAGCTCGACGACCTCGAGGGTCAGGGGGTCCGTACGACGACTGGGCATGGAACCAGCGTACCCATTTACTTGACAACATGAAATATCCAGGAGCATGGTTGTTTCAGGTCGTTAAGTAATTTCTCTCCCGGGAGCGCTTCATGTCTGAGATTCCTGCCGTCAGCCGCGAGTGGCACTTGGTCGCCCGTCCGCAGGGCTGGCCCGTCGCCACCGACTTCGCCCTGCGTGAGGTGCCGCTGTCGGCGCAGCCCGGGCCCGGCCGGATCCTCGTCCGCAACCTCCACATGTCGGTCGACCCGTACATGCGTGGCCGGATGAACGATGTGAAGTCGTACATCCCGCCGTTCCGGCTCGACGCCCCGATGGACGGTGGCGCGGTGGGCGAGGTCGTCGCCTCCGCCGCCGAGGGCTTCGAGGTCGGGGACCACGTCCTGCACGGGCTGGGCTGGCGCGAGTACGCCGAGCTCGACGCGAAGCACGCCGTCAAGGTGGACGCCTCGCTCGCCCCGCTCTCCGCCTACCTGGGCGTCCTCGGCATGCCGGGCATGACCGCCTACGCGGGCCTCTTCGAGGTCGCCTCCTTCAAGGAGGGGGACGCCGTCTTCGTCTCCGGCGCCGCGGGTGCGGTCGGCAGCCTCGTCGGCCAGTTCGCGAAGATCAAGGGCGCGTCCCGGGTGATCGGCTCGGCCGGCTCGGACGAGAAGGTCACCACCCTCACCGAGAAGTACGGCTTCGACGCCGCCTTCAACTACAAGAACGGCCCCGTCGGCGAGCAGCTGAAGGAGGCCGCCCCCGAGGGCATCGACGTCTACTTCGACAATGTCGGCGGCGACCACCTGGAAGCGGCCATCAGCTCGCTCAACGTGCACGGCCGCGCCACCCTGTGCGGCGCGATCGCGCAGTACAACGCCACCGAGCCGACGCCCGGCCCGCGCAACCTCGCGCTGGTCATCGGCAAGCGGCTGCGTTTGCAGGGCATCCTCGTCGGGGACCACGCCGGCCTCCAGCAGCAGTTCGTCCAGGACGTGTCCGGATGGCTGCGTTCCGGTGAGCTGACGTACGACGAAACCGTCATCGAGGGCGTGGAGAACGCGGCCGACGCCTTCCTCGGTCTGCTGCGCGGTGACAACACCGGAAAGATGATCGTTTCCTTCACCGGTTAGGCTCACCCCAGACCGTCGCGGTCGTGGGCGCGAGCCGCGGCGAATACCAGGAGGATTTCCTTACATGTCGATCCAGCAGTCCGACGTCGTCTACACCGCTGTCGCCACCGCCGAGAACGGCCGTGACGGCCGCGTCGCCACCAGCGACGGTCAGCTCGACGTCGTCGTGAACCCGCCGAAGGAGATGGGTGGCAGCGGCGCCGGCACCAACCCGGAGGCCCTCTTCGCCGCCGGTTACAGCGCCTGCTTCCAGGGTGCGCTCGGTGTCGTCGCCCGCAACGAGAAGGCCGACATCTCCGGCTCCACCGTGACCGCCGAGGTCGGCATCGGCAAGAACGACGAGGGCTTCGGCATCATCGTCAAGATCTCGGCCTCCATCCCGAACGTGGACGCCGCCACCGCCAAGGACCTCATCGAGAAGGCCCACCAGGTCTGCCCGTACTCCAAGGCGACCCGCGGCAACATCACCGTCGAGCTGGCGGTCTGATCTCCGCGGACACCCGCACACAGCACAGGCCGCACCCCCGCCGAGGGGGTGCGGCCTGCGCCGTAAGCTGGCCCGATGAGTGATCTCGCGGGGGGCTTCCGCTATCTGCTGGCCGGACAGCGCTGGGTGTTCGGACACGGCCGCTGGCTCGGCATAGGGCTGCTGCCCGGACTGGTGTCGCTGGTCCTGTACGCCGGTGCGCTGATCGGCCTCGGCTTCGGCGCCGACGACCTGGTCGCCTGGCTGACCCCCTTCGCCGACGACTGGGGCTCGCCCTGGCTCGCGGTCTTCCGCGGATTCCTGACGGTCCTGCTCTTCGGCTTCGGCCTGTTCCTCGCGGTGGTCACCTTCACCGCGGTGACCCTGCTGATCGGCCAGCCGTTCTACGAGTCCCTCTCCGAGCAGGTCGACCGCGACCAGGGCGGCGACGTGCCCGAGTCCGGCCTCACCCTGTGGCAGGAGCTGTGGGTCTCGGCCCGCGACAGCCTGCGGCTGCTGGGCCGGGTGGTGCTGTACGGCGTCCTGCTCTTCGCTTTCGGCTTCATCCCGGTGATCGGGCAGACGGTCGTCCCGGCCGTCGGGTTCTGCGTCTCCGGCTACTTCCTCACCCAGGAGCTCACCAGCGTGGCCCTCATGCGCCGCCGGGTGGAGCTGCCCGGGCAGCTCGCCCTGCTGCGCTCGCGCCGGATGCTGGCGCTCGGCTTCGGCGTACCGCTGGTGCTGGCCTTCCTGGTGCCGCTGGTCGCGGTGTTCCTGATGCCCGGCGCGGTCGCGGGCGCGACCCTGATGGTCCGGGACCTCACCGCGGACCCGGACACGGAGCCGGACGCCGAACCGGACGCCTCACGGGACGCCGCGCCGTACGCCGACGGGGCGCGGCCGCGCGTGCCCGAGGGCTTCGGCCCGCCGCCCGCGGGGTACGGTCCGCCCGCCGGGCCGCCCGCCGGCCGGGTCAACGGAGGCTGAGCAGGCCGATCGCCCCCGCCGTGTCCTCGGCCCCGTACGCCGGATCCGCGGCCGGCCTGCGCGCCATCAGCTCCAGGTAGGGGGCGATCAGCTCCGCGCTGACCCCCTGCTCCTCGGCCGCCCGCAGCAGCGTCGGGGCGCCCGCCACCTGCATGGCCAGGCTGGAGACCACCCCCGAGGTGAAGTCGCCCGACTCCAGCCGCCCGGCGGCTCCGCCCGCGAAGTGCCCCATCGCGCCCAGCCACTCCGACAGCAGCGGCGCCAGCGACGAGGGTGCGATCCCCTCGCCCCGGATCAGCGCGTAGGCGTGCGAGACCCCGGCGAACAGCCCGTACATCGCGCTCAGCGGCGCCACGTCGTGCAGGGCCGCGTGCCCGGCGTCCGTACCGACGAACCGGGCCCCGGCCGGGACCTCCAGGGCCGCGCGGTGGCCGAGGCGCCGTCCAGCAGGCACAGGACCACCAGCGGGCCGGCGGCCACAGACACCGCGTCCCCGGGGCCGGGGACGCCACGGCTCAGGCCGGCCCGCGCAGCAGGGTCACGAAGGAGCGGAAGGCGGCGGGCATGTCCACCGTTTCCGGGGCCAGGAGCCACTGGTACTGGAGGCCGTCCATCACCGCGGTGAGCAGGGGGGCCGCCTCCTCGGGGGTGAGGCCCGACGGGAGGCGCTCGCCGAACTCGGCGCGCAGCGCCGCCGCCATCTCGGAGCGCACCTGCGCGTAGCGCTCGGTGAAGAACTCCCGGGCCGGGTGTCCGTCGGTGACGCTCTCGCCCAGCAGCGCCGAGAAGGTCTGCACGATCCCGGGGCGCATCGCGTTGTAGTCCACCAGCGACGCGAGCAGGTCCAGGCGCCAGTGCTCGGCCGAGGCGCGCGAGCCGCCGCCGGTGTCCCAGCGGTCGCGCTCCTCCAGCACGGCGACCAGCAGGGACTCCTTGGTGGGGAAGTAGTGCAGCAGGCCCTGCTGGGTCAGCCCCACGCGCTCGGCGACGGAGCCCAGGGACGCGCCCCGGTACCCGCGTTCCGCGATCACCTCGACCGCGGCGCGCAGGATGTCCCCGCGCCGCTCCTCGCTCCTGGCCCTGACCATCCGGCCCGCCTTCCCTCTCGCCCGCTCTCGCCCGCCCTTGCCCGGCGTGGCGCTCCCGCCAGCAGGACCGTACGCCATTCCACCATAAATAACGAATAGATCACGAACCCTACCGGTTTACAGGTATCGGGTTCACGATGGGGGCAACCGCACCGCAGTACTCGACGAGGAGGCAGGCCGTGGCAGGCGACGCCCTCAAGCACCCCCGGAACACCCAGGACCAGGACGCTGACCGGACCCGCGACGACGTGGTGGAAGCCGCGCTCGGCAAGCTCGACCTCGACACCAAGGCCCGGCTGCTCGCCGGGCAGGACATGTGGACGCTGCCCGCCCTCCCCGAGATCGGACTGGGCTCCCTGGTCATGTCCGACGGGCCGATCGGTGTCCGCGGCGTCCGCTGGACCGCCGACGACCCGTCCGTCGCCCTGCCGTCACCGACCGCGCTCGCCGCCGCCTGGGACCCCGCCCTGGCCCGCCGGGCCGGTCGGCTGCTGGCCCAGGAGGCCCGCCGCAAGGGCGTGCACGTCCTGCTCGCGCCCACCGTCAACCTGCACCGCTCCCCGCTGGGCGGCCGCCACTTCGAGTGCTACTCCGAGGACCCGTACCTCACCGGCGCCATCGGCACCGGCTACGTCCAGGGCGTCCAGGACGGTGGAGTCGGCACCACCGTCAAGCACTTCGTCGGCAACGACGCCGAGACGGAACGCTTCACCGTCGACTGCGTCATCGCCCCGCGCCCGCTGCGCGAGCTCTACCTGGCGCCCTTCGAGGCCATCGTCACCAACGCCCACCCGTGGGGCATCATGACGTCGTACAACCAGGTCAACGGCACGACGCTGACCGAACACCGCTACCTCGTCAACGAGGTCCTGCGCGGCGAATGGGGCTTCGACGGCTACAACGTCTCCGACTGGATGGCCGCCCGCTCCACCACCGGCGACATCCTCGGCGGCCTCGACGTGGCCATGCCGGGCCCGCAGACCGTCTACGGCCCCCCGCTCGCCGCGGCCGTCCGGGCCGGGGAGGTCCCCGAGTCCGCCGTCGACGACGCTGTGCGCAACGTCCTGCGGCTCGCCGCCCGCGTCGGCCTGCTCGAGGGCGCCCCGCCGGTCGTCACCGACGCCCCGGCCGCCATCGACGGCCCGGCGCTGGCCCGCGAGCTGGCCGCCCGCGGCTCCGTCCTCGTCCGCAACGAGAACGCCGCGCTTCCGCTGAGCACCGAGGGCCGTACGGTCGCCCTCTCCGGCGCCGCCGCCCGCGACGCCCGGGTCCTCGGCGGCGGCAGCGCCACCGTCTTCCCCGAGCGGGTCGTCTCCCCGCTCGACGGCCTCACCGCCGCCCTCCCGCAGGGCGCCCTGAGCTTCTCCGTCGGCGCGGACCCCAGCGAGGAACTCACCCCCGCCGACACCGGCTTCGAGCTGCGCGCGGTGTGCCGGGACGAGTCGGGGGCCGTCCTCGGCGAGGGCAGCCTGCCGTCCGGCCAGGTCCAGTGGATCGGCGACGACCTGCCCGCCGGGGTGACGTACGAGACGATGGCCTCCATCGAGGTCACCGGCACCCTCGTCCCCCGCGAGAGCGGCGAACACGCCTTCGGCACCCGGGGCCTGGGCGCCTTCACCCTCGTGGTGGACGGCGAGCGGCTCTGGGAGGGCGTCCAGCACCTGGGCTCCGAGGCCGACCCGTTCGAGGCGTTCTTCGGCGCCCCCAGCGAGCGGGCCCGCACCGTCCTCACGGAGGGCGAGCCGGTCGAGGTCTCCCTGACCTACCAGGTGCCCGCCGACATGGCGGCGCTCCCGCTCAAGGCGGTCATGTTCTCGCTGCTCCACCTCGGGCCGCGGCGCGATGCCGACACGCTGATCGCCGAGGCCGTGGCCGCCGCGCGCGGCGCGGACACCGCCGTCGTGGTCGTCGCCACCACCGAGCGCGTCGAGTCCGAGGGCTTCGACCGCAAGGACCTGGAGCTGCCCGGGCGGCAGAACGACCTCGTCCGGGCCGTCGCCGCCGTCAACCCGAACACCGTGGTCGTCGTCAACGCCGGTTCCCCGGTGGAGATGCCCTGGCGGGACGACGTGGCGGCGATCCTGCTGACCTGGTTCCCCGGGCAGGAGGGCGGGGCCGCGCTGGCCGACGTACTCCTCGGCGAGCGGGAGCCGGGCGGGCGGCTGCCCACCACCTGGCCCGCCGCGTTCGCCGACGCGCCCGTCACCGAGGTGGTCCCGGACCAGGGGCGCCTCGAGTACCGCGAGGGGCTCCACATCGGCTACCGGGCGTACGAGAAGGCCGGCGTGGCCCCCGCGTTCTGCTTCGGGCACGGTCTCGGCTACACCGACTGGGAGTACGAGTCCCTGGAGGTCACCGCCGACGTGGCCCGGGTCCGGATCCGCAACACCGGCAGCCGCCCCGGCCGCGAGGTCGTCCAGGTCTACCTGGCCCCCGAGCAGGACCCCGTGGAACGCCCGGCGAGCTGGCTGGCGGGCTTCGCGAGCCTGGAGGCGGGCCCCGGCGAGAGCGTGGAGGCCGAGATCGCGCTGCCCGCGCGGGCCTTCGAGATCTGGGACGAGGGCGCCGGTGCCTGGCAGCGCGTGGGCGGCGCGTACGAGGTCCGCGCGAGCCACTCGCACGCCGACACCCGGCTGACCGCCACCCTTGAGTTCCGCTAGACGCCCCGGACGGCGGCTGGCCGGAAATCACCCATGAACCGGACCGGGGGCGGACCCTGACACCTGCCCCCGGTCCTTTCGTACGACCGGTCAGGGCCGGACGGGCAGGGTCGACCGGGCGGGATCGACCGGGCAGGGTCAGACGGGCGGCTTGGCCGAGGTCACCTGGCGGTGCGCCAGCTCCGCCAGCCGGGCCTGGCCGTCCTTGCCCGGATGGAACCAGTCCCAGTGACTCAACTGCTGGGTCGTGAACGGGTACTGGAAGACGGCGCCGCCGTCGTAGCGGCACAGCTCGTCCTTCGCGCAGACCTGCCGCAGCACCTCGTTGTACTCCACCACGCGCGCCCGCACCTTCTCGCGCCGCGCCGTCGCCCCCGCCGTGACCGACTCGGAGTCCGCGAGCATCGACTGGCAGATCCCGAGCTTCCAGATCTGCCGGCCCATCGCGCTGCCCTTGCCCTGCTCCCACAGGCGCTGCAGGTCCGGCACGCTCGACACGTACACCTGGGTCTTGGGCGCGACCTCCCGCAGCCCCGCCAGGGCCTTCTCGAAGCCCTCCCGGAAGGCGTCCACCGAGGTCATCGACGAAGCCGTGGGGCGGCAGGCGTCGTTCGACCCCACCATCACCGTGATCAGGTCGGGACGCTGCGCGGCCGCCGCCGCCAGCTGTCCGCCCAGGTCCGCCATCCGGGCGCCCGTCACCGCGTAGTTCCAGCTGCGCTCGGGGGTCAGCGCCTCGCCGAGCAGCCGGGTCGCGAGCGAGTGCACCTCGGGATCGTTCCCGGTGGCCCAGGAGGCCTCGGGGCAGTCCGCCAGCACCGAACAGGCGTCGAAACCCCGCGTGATGGAGTCGCCGACGGCGGCGATGGAGGCGGGGGCGGTGTTCCAGCGCGGCGCCGCCTGCGCCCCGCGCACGCCGCCGGACGCGCCGCCGCCGTCCTGACAGCCCGCGGCGGCCAGGGCCAGCACGGCCGCCGCCGCGCCCGCGCGCAGAGCGGACTTCCGCCCGCGGTGGCGCGCGGAGGTGGTGGTCCGCATGGGTGAGGTCCCTCCTTCGTCGTCCGGCGTCCCCGAAGGGCGTCCTGCTGAGTGAAAGCTGTGCGTTTGGCGGCCTTGGAGCGACCGTACGTCACACCATGACCCCCGGCGCACGGTAGCTTTTTCCCGTGGCGTTTCGGCCGCACGTCCTTTGGCGCAATGTCAGATCATTTCCGGTAAATTACATCACGTCACATACTGTCCGTTTTCAGGAGTTTATTCCCGACCTCGTCCCACACTGGAGGTCCCGGTGACGACACGTGGAGTTCTGTACGTGCATTCCGCACCGCGCGCGCTCTGCCCGCACGTGGAATGGGCGGTCGCGGGCGTACTCGGGGTGCGGGTGAACCTCGACTGGATCAGGCAGCCCGCCTCGCCCGGCACCTGGAGAGCCGAGTTCTCCTGGCAGGCCGAACCGGGCACCGCCTCGAAGCTCGCGTCCGCCCTGCGCGGCTGGCACCTGCTGCGCTTCGAGGTGACGGCCGAACCCTGTCCCACCGCCGAGGGAGAGCGCTACAGCTCGACTCCCGAACTCGGCATCTTCCACGCCGTCACCGGCATGCACGGTGACATCCTCATCCCGGAGGACCGGCTGCGCGCCGCCCTCGCCCGGTCCGTCCTCGGTGAGACCGACCTGGAGGCGGAGATCGCCAAGCTGCTCGGGAAGCCCTGGGACGACGAACTGGAACCTTTCCGCTACGCGGGCGAGGGCGCGCCGGTGCGCTGGCTCCACCAGGTGGTCTGACCCCCCCCGCGTACGCAGGAGGGCCCGCCCCGGACATCCGGGGCGGGCCCTCCTGCGTACGTACGCGGATCAGACAGTGCGGAAGGCCAGCGACACGTTGTGGCCGCCGAAGCCGAACGAGTTGTTGATCGCGGAGATCGGGCCGTCGACGGGCAGCTTGCGCGGCTCGTCGCGGACGATGTCCGCCGTGATGTCGTCGTCCAGCTCGTCGACGTTGATCGTCGGCGGGGCGATGCGGTGGTACAGCGCCAGCACGGTCGCGACGGTCTCGATACCGCCCGCGCCGCCCAGCAGGTGACCGGTCATCGACTTGGTCGCCGAGATCGCGATGTGGTCGAGGTCGTCGCCCAGCACCTTGCGCAGGGCCTTCAGCTCGGCCGTGTCACCCTGCGGGGTGGACGTGGCGTGCGCGTTCAGGTGGACCAGCTCGGCCGGGTTCAGCCCGGTGTTGTCCAGCAGGTTGCGCAGCGCGGCCGCGACACCGCGGCCGGTGGGCTCGGGCTGCGCGATGTGGTGGCTGTCCGCGGACAGACCCTGGCCCAGCACCTCGCAGTAGACCCGGGCACCGCGCTTGGCGGCGTGCTCGGCGGACTCGAGGACCACCACGCCCGCGCCCTCGCCGAGGACGAAGCCGTCGCGGGCCTTGTCGTACGGGCGGGAGGCGGTGGTGGGGTTCTCGTTGTTCTTGGACATCGCCATCATGTTGGCGAAAGCGGCGATCGGCAGCGGGTGGATCGCCGCCTCCGTGCCGCCCGCGATGACCACGTCGGCGCGGCCGGTGCGGATCATCTCGACGGCGTAACCGATGGCCTCGGCGCCGGAGGCGCACGCGCTGACCGGGGTGTGCACACCGGCCTGCGAGTTCACCTCGAGGCCGACGTTGGCCGCCGGGCCGTTCGGCATGAGCATGGGGACGGTGTGCGGGGAGACCCGGCGCACGCCCTTTTCCTTCAGTACGTCGTACTGGTCGAGCAGGGTGGTGACACCGCCGATACCGGAGGCGATCACCGTGCCGAGGCGCTCGGGGTCGACCGAGGGGTCCTCACCGGCGGGACCGGTGTACCCCGCGTCGGCCCAGGCCTCACGGCCCGCGATCAGCGCGAACTGCGCCGAGCGGTCCAGCTTGCGGGCGAGCGGACGGGGCAGGACCTCACTCGGGTCCACGGCGGCCGTGGCGGCGATGCGGACCGGGAGTTCGGCGAAGCGCTCGCCTTCGAGGGGCTTGACCCCGGAACGACCGGCAAGCAGACCTTCCCAGGTCGAAGCGCTGTCGCCACCCAGCGGAGTGGTTGCGCCGATACCGGTGACGACCACGGTGCGATTGGTCGGGCTCACAGGAATTCTTTCTCCACGTGTAAGAGGGTGCTGAATTGTCACGGCGCCACCGCCGGGTGGCGACAAACGCTCGTCAGGCTCAGGCCTGGTGCTTCAGGATGTAGTCGGCGGCGTCGCCGACCGTCTTGAGGTTCTTGACGTCCTCGTCCGGGATCTTCACCTCGAAGCGCTCTTCGGCGGCGACGACGACCTCGACCATGGACAGCGAGTCGACGTCCAGGTCGTCGGTGAAGGACTTGTCGAGCTGGACGTCCTCCTGCGGGATGCCGGCGATCTCGTTGACGATCTCCGCGAGACCCTCGAGGATCTCTTCCTGCGTGGCGGCCATGTGGCGCTCCTTCTTAGATAGCTGACTCTGGTGGTACAGGTCGGGAAAAGGATCCCGGGCCCTAGGGGAGGGTAACGACCGTGGCTGCGTAGACGAGTCCCGCCCCGAAGCCGATGACGAGCGCGGTGTCGCCGCTCTTCGCCGCCCCGGTCGCCAGGAGCCGCTCCATCGCGAGCGGGATCGAGGCGGCCGAGGTGTTGCCGGTGGTCTCGATGTCACGGGCGACCGTGACGTGTTCCGGCAGCTTCAGAGTCTTCACCATCGAGTCGATGATCCGCATGTTCGCCTGGTGCGGGATGAAGACGTCCAGGTCGTCCGCGGTGATCCCGGCCGCGTCGAGCGCCTGCTGGGCCACCTTGGCCATCTCGAAGACGGCCCAGCGGAAGACCGCCTGGCCCTCCTGCGTGATGGCCGGAAACTTCTCTCCGCCGTCCTTGCCGAGGTACTCGTCCCACGGCACGGTCTGCTTGATGGTGTCGGACTTGTCGCCCTCCGAACCCCACACGGTGGGGCCGATGGCCGGCTCGTCCGACGGGCCGATGACCACGGCGCCCGCTCCGTCACCGAACAGGAAGGCCGTCGCGCGGTCCTCCAGGTCGGTCAGGTCGGACAGCCGCTCGACACCGATGACCAGGACGTACTCCGCCGAGCCCTCGACGACCAGGCTCTTGGCCAGGGTCAGGCCGTAGCCGAAACCGGCGCAGCCGGCGGAGATGTCGAACGCGGCGGGCTTGCCCGCGCCGATGCGGTGCGCGATCTCCGTCGCGACCGCCGGGGTCTGCTTGAAGTGCGAGACCGTCGAGACGATCACGGCGCCGATCCGCTCGGGGGCGACCCCGGCGTCGGCCAGCGCCTTGCCCGAGGCCTCCACCGACATCGCGGCGACCGTCTCCTGCGGCGAGGCCCAGTGCCGGGTCGCGATGCCGGAGCGGGAGCGGATCCACTCGTCGGACGAGTCGATCGTCTCCAGGATCACCTCGTTGGGGACGACCCGCGTCGGGCGGTAGCCGCCGACGCCGAGGATGCGCGCGTACGGGGAACCCTTGGCAGGTTTGATCTTCGACATGCTGTGTGGGCTCCTTCTCTCAGGCCGCGTGCTCAGCGATGAGCGCTGCGGCCTTCTCGAGATCGTCGGGCGTCTTCAGTGCCACGGTCGGTACGCCCTTGAGGGCGCGCTTGGCCAGCCCCGTCAGGGTGCCGCCCGGGCACAGCTCGATGATCCCGGTGACGCCTTGTGCGGCGAACGTCTCCATGCACAGGTCCCAGCGGACCGGGTTGGCGACCTGACCGACCAGGCGGGCGACGACGTCGGCGCCCGAGGTGACGATCTGCCCGTCCTTGTTGGACACGTACTTCAGCACCGGGTCGGCCGGGGAGAGGGCCTGGGCGGCCTTCTCCAGGGCGACGACCGCGGGAGCCATGTGGTGCGTGTGGAAGGCGCCCGCGACCTTGAGGGCGACGACCTTCATGGTGCCTTCGGGCTTGTCGGCCACCAGAGCGTCGATCTGCTCCATGGTGCCCGCGGCCACGATCTGGCCGGCGCCGTTGATGTTCGCCGGGGTCAGGCCCATGGCGGTCAGGTGGGCGACGACCACGTCCGGGTCACCGCCGAGAACGGCGGCCATGCCGGTCTCGGTGACCGCGGCGGCCTCCGCCATGCCCAGCCCGCGGGTGCGGACGAAGGACAGCGCGTCCGCCTCGGACAGCACACCGGCGTACGCGGCGGCGGTGATCTCACCGACGCTGTGACCGGCGACCGCGCCGAACGCGGCCGGGGAGCCCAGCGCGCCGGCGGACAGCAGGCCCGCCGCCACCAGCAGCGGCTGGGCCACGGCGGTGTCGCGGATCTCATCCGCGTCGGCCTTCGTGCCGTAGTGGGCAAGGTCGAGCTCGATGGCATCCGACCATGCGGCGACGCGGTCAGCGACGCCGGGGAGGTCGAGCCAGGAAGTCAGGAAGCCGGGCGTCTGAGCGCCTTGGCCGGGAGCGACGAGTACGAGCACCCTCACACTCTCTCTTGAGTTCGGTCTGCGCCGCCCGTGGGGACAGGGACGAAGAACTGTCGGGGTAATTGTTGATGTCCGACAAAAGTCTAGGACGGCTGTTCGCCGTCGGCCAGACGCCCCAGGATCAGGGCGATCCGCAGGGTGAACGCGGAGCGGACATCCGAGGGCGACCAGCCGGTGACGTCGGTCACACGTCGGAGCCGGTACCGCACCGTGTTCGGGTGCACGAAGAGCATCCGCGCCGCCCCTTCGAGGCTGCTCGCCTGCTCCAGGTAGACGCTCAGCGTCTCCAGCAGAGCGGAACCGGCCTCTTCGAGCGGTCTGTAGATCTCCTCCACCAGCTGCTCGCGAGCGGAGGGGTCGGAAGCGATCGCACGCTCCGGTAGGAGATCATCCGCGAGGACCGGCCGGGGGGCGTCCTGCCACGCCGTGCAGGCCTTCAGCCCGGCCGCCGCGGCCTGCGCCGACTTCGTCGCGTTCAGCAGGTCCGACACCACCGGACCGGCCACCACCGCGCCCGCCGCGAACGGCCCGATCAGGGACTTCGCGACCTGCATCGGGTTGTCGCTGCCCCCCGCGATCACGACGAGCCGGTCGCCGAGCACCCCGGTGAGCACCTGCAGCTTGTGGTGCCGGGCGGCCCGCCGGATCGCCTCCACCGTCAGCTCGCTGTCACCCTCCGGCGCGGTTCCCAGCACCACGCACACATGGTCGGGCGAACTCCAGCCGAGCGCCGCGGCCCGCGACAGCGCGCCCTCGTCCGCCTCGCCGGACAGCACCGCGTTGACGACGAGGGACTCCAGCCGGGCGTCCCACGCGCCGCGCGCCTCCGCGGCCTGCGCGTACACCTGGGCGGTCGCGAACGCGATCTCCCGGGCGTAGACCAGCAGCGCCTCGCGCAGGATCGACTCGTCGCCCGGGGCGGCCACCTCTTCGATGGCCGATTCCATCACCTCGATCGTCGTACGGACCATCTCGACGGTCTGGCGCAGGGTGATCGCGCGGGTGAGCTCGCGCGGAGCCGTCCCGAAAACGTCGGTGGAGATCGCCTGCGGGGTCTCCGGGTGCCGGAACCACTCGGTGAAGGCGGCGATGCCCGCCTGGGCGACCAGGCCGATCCAGGAGCGGTTCTCCGGTGGCATCGCCCGGTACCACGACAGCGTCTCGTCCATGCGGGCGATCGCGTTGGCGGCGAGACGTCCCGAGGACTTCTCGAGCCTGCGCAGGGTCGCGGCATGCGGATGGGCCGGATGAACCTGGTGGGCGGGATGCGTGGGATGCGCGGGGGGCTGCTCACGTTCGGGTTGGGGCACGTGACAAGACTGCCCTATCCGGACCCCGCCGCGGAGTCCCGGGTCGGCGGCCCGGCCCGGGGGCTGTGGTCGGCCGTGGGGCTACGGTGGCCTCCATGATGGAAGTACGCCGTGCCACGGACCGTTACCAGGGCGGGGACGAGGCGGCCGGGATCAGCACCCGGCACGCCTTCTCCTTCGGGAGTGCCTACGATCCGGACAACCTCGGCTTCGGCCCGGTCCGGGCCTGCAACGAGGAGTCCCTCGCCCCCGGAGCGGGCTTCGAGGAGCACGCGCACCGGCACACCGAGATCGTCACCTGGGTGACGGAGGGCGAGCTCACCCACCGGGACAGCACCGGGCACGCCACCGTCGTGCGGGCCGGGGACGTCCAGCGGCTCAGCGCGGGCGAGGGGGTGCGCCACGTCGAGCGCAACGACGCCGACGTGCCGCTGCGCTTCGTCCAGATGTGGCTCGCCCCGCTGGACGGCGCCGGGCAGCAGCCCTCGTACGACATCGCGCGGGCCGTCGAGGACGGCGCGCCCTACAAGATCCCCGGGGCCGGGGCCGTGCTCCAGGTGCGCAGGCCCGGCGCGGGCGAGCGGGTCGCCGTACCGGCCGCGCCGCGGGTGTACCTGCACGTGGTGCGCGGGGACCTGCGGCTCGACGGGGCGGCCGGAGCGGACGGGGCGGACGGCGCGGACGGTGTCGGACCGGGCGTGGAGCTCGGCCCCGGGGACTCGGTGCGGATCAGTGGCGTGAGCGGCCTGGAGATCGCCGCCGGATCCCCGGCCGAGCTGCTCCTGTGGGAGCTGCCGTAGGGGGCGCGGCGTGGCGTGGTGGCCCGCCGCCGCTCAGCCGTGGTGACCGGTGAGGGAGCCGACCAGCCCGTCGAGCGAACCGCCCGGCGGATCGCCGGCCGGGTCGGCGGCCCGGGAGCGGATCGTGGGGAGCCTGCGGTAGAGGGCGGTGCCCGGGCACTCGGTGGCGAAGGCGTCGCGGTGGCCGGAGATCCGCTCGAAGCGCGCCTGCTGCCCGGTGCGGAAGGTGCCGTTGTCGAGGCCGGAGGTCAGCGTGACGCTGCCCCGCGGGTCGTACCCGTACCGGCCCAGCTTCCAGGCGGCGAGCCGGGCCACGGCGCTCATCGCGGCGTCGGAGGGCTCCTGGGAGGAGTACTCGCCGATGACCGCGACGCCCATGGTGTCGGTGTTGAACCCGAGGGTGTGGGCCCCGGTCACGGGCCGGTCGGCGCCGCCCCGGCGGCCCTCGAAGACGGTGCCGCACTTGTCGACGACGAAGTTGTAACCGAGGTCCTTCCAGCCGTTCGTGCGCACGTGCAGGGTCTGCAGACCGCGCATCAGCGCCGCCGAGTCCGCGCAGTCGTAGGCGTTGGTCTGCGCGGTGTGGTGCACGAAGACGGCCTTGACCTCCTTGCCGTACACCGGCTCGTTCCCCGGCTGTTCCCGCGCGCCCCACGCGCCGCGGGAGACCACGTCGGGGCCGGCCGCGGACCCCTTCGCGTACGCGGCCGGTACGGCGTCCCCCGCGCCGGGGCCCGGCTCCACCGGGTCGGCGCCCGGGTCGACCAGATCCAGCCGCAGCCCGGCGGGCAGCGGCCCGCCGTGCCCCGCGACCCGGACCTCGACCCCGTCGGAGGGCCCCGCCCACAACGGCTCGGAAACCCCGCGCACGCCCTCGCCGCGCTCCGTGCCCAGCACGGTCCAAGGTGACCAGGCTCCGGTCTCGGCCGACTTGGTGCGGACCCGGATCTCCCCGTCGAGGCGCCGGTCCGGCTCGTCCCAGGAGACGGCCAGCATGCTGAAGCCGGCCGTGTCCGCGTCCTCGAACGAGGCGCCGGAGCCGTTCGCCCGCAGGGGCTCGGTGCGCAGCGCGGCGCCCGGCACCCCCCGGACCGCGAGCAGGCCGACGATGCCGGTGGTGAGGGCGGCGGTGGCGGCCGTCACCACGATGCTGCGGGTGCGCACCCGGTTCTCCCCGATGATCAACGGTGGATGAGAACCGGAATCTATCGACGCGAACGGGTGGGAACCGGGAAGAGCGCCAGGCCAATCGGGTCGGATGGGGGCATAGCCCCGGTGGTGTCACCCGATCGGCACCGCGATCGAACGGGCTTTCAGCCGCGCCCGGCCAGCCCGGCGAGGACCGCGTCGGTGAACGGCGGCCACGCCTGCACCGCCCACGGCCCGAAGGGCCGGTCGGTGAGCGCCACGCAGGCCGCGCGGGCGTCGGGATCCACCCACAGGAAGGTGCCGGCCTGCCCGAAGTGGCCGAAGGTGCGCGGGGAGGAGGTCGCGCCCGTCCAGTGCGGGGACTTCCCGTCGCGGATCTCCAGACCGAGGCCCCAGTCGTTGGGGGACTGGTGACCGTAACCGGGCAGCACGCCCTTGCGGCCCGGGTGCACCACGGAGGTGGCCTCGGCGACCGTACGGACGTCCAGCAGCCGCGGGGCCTGCAGCTCCGCGGCGAAACGGGCCAGGTCGGAGACCGTCGAGACGCCGTCCTTGGCGGGGGAGCCGTCCAGGGTGGTCGCGTTCATGCCGAGCGGCTCCAGCACCGCCTGGTGCAGGTACTCGGCGAAGGGGATGCCGGTGGCCTTGGTGATGTGGTCGCCGAGCACCTCGAAACCGGCGTTGGAGTACAGTCGCCGCTCCCCGGCCGGGGCCATCGCGCGGTGCTCGTCGAAGGCGAGGCCGCTGGTGTGCGCGAGCAGGTGGCGCACGGTGGACCCCTCGGGCCCGGCCGGCTCGTCCAGCTCGATCGCCCCCTCCTCGTACGCGACGAGCGCGGCGTACGCGGCGAGCGGCTTGGTGACGGAGGCCAGCGCGAAGCGGTGGCCGACCGGCCCGTGGGCGCCCGCGAGGGTCCCGTCGGCGCGTACGACGGCCGCCGCGGCGGTCGGCACCGGCCAGGTGTCGATGATCCGCAGGCTCTCCATGATCTCCGTGCTCTCCATGCGGCCGAGCCTACTTGCTTGGAGTGCACTCAAGGGTTTTAGCGTGGTGGTCATGAGCCTGACGGAGACGCGGTACACGATCAGCGAGGTCGAGGCCCGGACCGGTCTGACCCAGCACACCTTGCGCTGGTACGAGCGGATCGGGCTGATGCCGCACGTGGACCGCTCGCACTCCGGGCAGCGCCGGTTCAGCGACAAGGACCTCGACTGGCTCGCCTTCGTCGGCAAGCTGCGCGCCACCGGGATGTCGGTGGCGGACATGGTCCGCTACGCGGAACTGGTGCGCGAGGGCCAGCACACCTTCGACCAGCGGCGGGAGCTGCTGGAGCGGACGCGCCGGGAGGTGCGGGCGCGGATCGACGAGCTGACGGACGCGCTCGCGGTACTGGATTTCAAGATCGGCTTTTACGCGGAACCGTCGCACGCGGCGGACACGGAGCAGGGGAAGGCGCAGTCATGACGCACACGGACAACGCGACGAACGACGCGACGAACGACGCGACGGGCAAGATCGCACAGGTCGAACTGGGCAAGGGAGGCCCGCTGGTCGGCATACAGGGGCTCGGCTGCATGGGCATCAGCGAGTTCTACGGCGACACGGACGAGGCGGCGGCCCACGACACCCTGGACGCGGCCCTGGAGGCCGGGGTCACCCTCTTCGACACGGCCGACGTGTACGGGCGCGGGCGCAACGAGGAGTTCCTCGCGCCGTTCGTCGCCGCGCACCGGGACGAGATCACCCTGGCCACGAAGTTCGGCATCGAGCGGACGGACGACCCGCAGTTCCGGGCCGTGCGCAACGACGCGGCGTACGTCCGCCAGTCCGTCGAGGGCAGCCTGCGGCGGCTCGGCGTGGACGTCATCGACCTGTACTACATGCACCGGCGTGACCCGCAGGTGCCGTTCGCGGAGTCGGTGGGCGCGATGGCGGAGCTGGTGGCCGAGGGCAAGGTCCGTCACCTGGGGCTGAGCGAGGTCACGGGCGCCGAGCTGCGCGAGGCGCACGCGGTGCACCCGATCGCCGCGCTCCAGTCGGAGTGGTCGCTGTTCAGCCGGGACGTGGAGCAGAGCGCGGTGGGCGCGGCGGCGGAGCTGGGCGTGGCCTTCGTGCCGTACTCCCCGCTCGGGCGCGGCTTCCTGACCGGAGCGTTCGCGGACGCGGGCGCGGAGCTCTCGGAGGGCGACTTCCGCCGCTACCAGCCGCGCTTCACCGGGGACAACGCGAAGGCCAACGCCGCACTGCTGGCACCGGTCCGCGAGATCGCGGCGGCGCACGGGGCCACCCCGGCGCAGATCGCGCTGGCCTGGGTCCAGCAGCGGTCGGCGGTCCACGGCCTGACGGTCGTCCCGATCCCGGGCACCCGCAAGCGCACCCGCCTGACGGAGAACACGGCGGCGACCCGGATCACCCTGACCCCCGCGGAGCTCGCCCTCCTGGAGCCGATCGCCTCCCACGTAGCGGGCGACCGCTACCCGGACATGAGCTCGACCTCGAAGTCCCGCGAGTCCTGACCCCTCCAGGGCGCCGTAAAGCAGCCCGTCCGGCGTTCGAGGCCGCCCCGACCCGGGGTCACTTCCAGCCGGTCCGGCGTTCGAGGCCGCCCCGGCCCGGGGTCACTTCCAGCCGGTCCGGCGTTCGAGGCCGCCGCGACCTGGGGTCACTTCCAGCCGGTCCGGCGTTCGAGGCCGCCGCGACCTGGGGTCACTTCCAGCCGGTCCGGCGTTCGAGGCCGCCCCGACCCGGGGTCACTTCCAGCCCGTCCGGCGTTTGAGGACAGCCCCCGACCCGGGGTCAAATCCAGCCCGTCCGGCGTTTGAGGACAGCCCCCGACCCGGGGTCGCTTCCAGCCGGTCCGGCGTTTGAGGCCGCCCCGGCCCGGGGTCGCTTCCAGCCGGTCCGGCGTTCGAGGCCGCCCCGACCCGGGGTCACTTCCAGCCCGTCCGGCGTTTGAGGACAGCCCGTGCCGCAGGCGCGAAGGCCCCGCGCAGCAGCCGCGCGGGGCCTTCGGCGCGGCCGAGGCCCGCTCCACCCCGCCGCCCCCGCCAGGGCTCACGCATCCGAGGCGAAACGATCCCGCAGAGCCGCGTACTCGGCATCGGTCAGCAGCCCGGCCCCGTGCAGCTCCCCGAGGTGCCGCATCCGGTCCGGCTCCCGCGGCACCGCCCCCGCGGCGGCCGCCGCCACCGGGGTCCGCCCCCGGACCGCCGCCAGCACCGCGGCGGCGAAAGGCAGGGACTCGTGGACCCCGCCGTACCCCGTGGCGAACACCACCGCCGCCGGGTCGTGCTCCGGAGCCGGGACCCCCTCGCCGTCGTCGCGCGAGCGCAGCCGCAGGTGGCCGCCGGGCCGCTCGGGGGAATGCCACTCGACCCCGGTCAGCGAGGCCAGCGGGTAATGCCGGTCGCCGGCCTTCCACTTGGTGCTGGAGGCGCCGGTGCGAGACCAGCGCAGGCTCACTCCGCTCTCGTCGAGGGTCGCCCGGGCGTCGTACGCCTTGAGGTGCAGCGGCGGCTTCGGCGTCTCGACCAGGAAGCGCGGCGCCGGTTCGGCCGGATCCGGCCCGAGCCGGGCGCGCAGCCCGTCGGCCAGCGCCGCCGCCAGCGGCGCCCGGTCGGCGGGCAGCACCAGCCGGTACGGGTCGCAGATGTCCTTCAGCTGCCCCGCGGCGGCTTCCATCAGCGGATCCGCCCCGGGCCGCGGCACGGCGCGCAGCACCACCGCGTCCCGCTTCCCCGCGGTCACGGTCACACTCACCTCGGAGACCGCCTCGTAGGGAATGCGGCGCTGCCCCAGCGCATGCCAGAGCCGCGGCATGCGCAGTGCGGACATCCCCCGTTCGAAGCGGATGAGCACCGAGTCCGAGTCGAACTCCCAGACGGCATGGTTTCCGGCCAGTACGTCACCCATGCGGCTCATCGTAAAGGGCGGCGGGCCTGTGCGTCCCCTGACTGCGAGGGTCGTTTTCCGGCCCTCTACGCGCGTCGGTCCACTTCTGTACCGTAAATTCCGCGTCGGCAGGAGTCGTCCCCGCTCGCACATACCGCGGAAGCGTACGAACCGGTTCCGATTCGCGCGAAGTTCGCCAACGAGCCGGTCCCTGGCTCGAAATAGCCGGTGTGGCTCTTCGCCCCGGCAGCCGACAGCCGCCGTGCGCCGAAGCCCGGGGACACCGGATCCGCCCCGTGCCCGACGCCGCCGAGTTCCAGGTGCGGCACGTCCGCGATCCAGTCACCCTCGTCCCGCATCGCCCAGACCCGGGCCGAGGTGCCCAGCGCGGCGGCGTTCTGCACGCGCATGCCGGGGCTGCCCGAGACCACCACGTCGGTCACCCGGCGCGGCAGGCCGTGGGCGGCGACCCCGCACACGACCGATCCGTAGCTGTGGCAGAACAGCGCCACCGAGGCGTCACCGGGCAGGGCGGCCGCGAGCGATTCCAGTCGTACGGCGCCCTGCGCGGCCAGCCGGCCGGTGGCCGCGTCCACACCGAGCCCGGTGGGGGTGACGTACCCGGCCCAGGCGATGACGGCCGTCCGGCTGTCGGGAGCCGCCGCCCGCTCGGCCTCGTAGAGCGACTCGGCCATGCCGACCGGGGCGCTGTAGCGGCGCTGGGAGCGTTCGAAGGTGAGCAGGTCGGTGTCGACGCCGGGCACGATCACCGAGACGCGCTGCGCCCGGTCCAGATCGCCGAAGACCTCGGCGGCCAGGCCGTCGCCGCTGGGGTCGAAGACGAGGATCTGCCGCGCGGGGTCGGCCAGGGATTCCAGCCGGTGCAGCCGCCGGTTCGCCTCGTCGCGGTCGGCCGGCGTCAGCGCCACGTCCTGGGCGCGGGCCCGCTCGGTGCGGCCCGCCTGGTCGAGGGCGCGCCGGTTGGCCCGGTAGCGGGTCTGTGCGGGTACCCCGTCGAGGTTGCCGACGACGAGGGGGTAGCTGTCGGCGAGCCGGTCGCGCTCGGACCCGTCCAGGTCGGCGAAGAAGCGCGCGACGGTCCGTATGGGGGCGTCGGCGGCCGGTACGGGACGGCCGCCGGTCCGGGCTCCGGCCCAGGCGGCGAGGGCCGTTCTGCGGGCCGAGACGTTCTCCTCGGGCCGGTGCACGGCCGTCCAGCCGGTCGTCGCGAGCATGACGAAGACCACCAGGAGCGCGAGCACGGCGTGCAGCGCGCCGGGGCTGGGAGAGGTGGCGGGGGAGGCAGGGCCATGCAGGCCGGGCAGGTTCACTGAGGGACAGCCTAGGAGACCTTTTCCGGCTGCGGCACGCCGGGTGACGGGGGTCACGGACCCTCGTCCGCGGCCGTCACCGAGGGCTTCCAGACCGTCTCGCATAGGTACGGAACGGACGCCCCACCGGGGCGACGACGCCCCTCGCGCCCCTCGCGCCCCTAGCTCCCCGTGCGCCCGGCCCCGCCCCTCGGCCGCCCTCAGCGCCAGTCGGCGGCCAGCGCCGGTCCGATCTGGTCGAGGTAGTCCTCGGTCATCCGGCGGATCGCGGCCACGCTGGTGTCCTCGCCCCGCCCCCACAACCGCCCGGTCACCCGCATCACCCCGGAGAACGCGGCCACCGCCACCCGCGGCCGCGGGTCGGTGTCCACGTCGAGCCCCTCGCGCGCCGCGATCAGCCGGGCGATCTGCTCCTCCAGCTCCGTGGAGCGGCGCAGGTGGACGGCGAGCAGCGCGGGCGTGGACTCGATCAGCTGGTAGGCCCGCATGTGCAGCTCGACCGGGACCACCTCGCCGATGGCCTCCTCGATGGTGTCCCAGGCGCTGAGCACCGCGTTCCGCATGGCCACCAGCGGTCCCTCGGCGGCCGGGCGGGCCCCGAGGGCGGCCACGAAGTGGGACTCCACCAGGTCCTGGACGGCGAAGGCGACCTCTTCCTTGTTGGCGAAGTACCGGAAGAAGGTGCGCTGGGAGACCTCGACGGCCTCGGTGATCTCGTCGACGGTCGTCTGCTCGTACCCCTGCGTGGTGAAGAGCACGAGGGAGCAGCGCAGCAGCGCGTCGCGGGTGCGGCGCTTCTTGCGCTCGCGCAGCCCGGCGGGCGCGGCCGGCGCGGCGGTGGGCGTCGGTTCCGCGGGTGTCGGTTCCGCGGGTGTCGGTGCCGGTCGCGTCGGCGCGGTGGGCGGGGGCGCCGTCGGTGCGCCGGGCCGCTGGTCGGTCATCACCGCGGGGTCCTCTTTCGGGCAGCGGGGGCGGGGTGGGCGGTCAGGGTACCTGTGACGGACCTGACAGTTGCTGTCCCGCTAAGCCGTTTGTGAAGTGTCAGTCGCTGTCACTAGCCTGTTGGCATGACTCGTCAGATCAGCCTCGACAAGCAGGAGCCCGTGCGGGACACGGAGGCGGACACCGCGCCGGGCCGGCCCTCCGGGCTCCGGGGACATCCATGGCTGACCCTCTTCGCCGTCGCGATCGGCGTCATGATGGTCACCCTCGACGGCACGATCGTCGCGGTCGCCAACCCCGCCATCACCGCCGACCTCGGCGCCACCCTCGCCGAGGTGCAGTGGATCACCAACGGCTACCTCCTCGCTCTCGCGGTCTCCCTGATCACCGCGGGCAAGCTCGGTGACCGCTTCGGCCACCGCCAGACCTTCCTCATAGGCATCGCCGGATTCGCCGCGTCGTCCGCCGCGATCGGCCTCTCCTCCAGCGTCGAGCTGGTCATCGGCTTCCGCGTCGCGCAGGGCGTCTTCGGCGCCCTGCTGATGCCCGCCGCGCTCGGCCTGCTGCGCGCCACCTTCCCCGCCGAGAAGCTCAACATGGCCATCGGCATCTGGGGCATGGTCATCGGCGCCTCGACCGCCGCCGGGCCCATCGTCGGCGGCCTGCTCGTCGAGCACGTCAACTGGCAGTCCGTCTTCTTCATCAACGTGCCCGTCGGCGTGATCGCGCTCGGCTTCGGCCTGTTCATCCTGCTCGACCACCGCGCCGAGAACGCCCCCCGGTCCTTCGACGTCCTGGGCATCCTGCTGCTGTCCGGCGCGATGTTCTCGCTGATCTGGTCCCTGATCAAGGCGTCCGAGTGGGGCTGGGGCGACGAGAAGACCCTGCTGTTCCTCGCCGGATCCGTCCTCTGCTTCGCGCTCTTCGCCTTCTGGGAGACCCGGGTCGCCGAGCCGCTGATCCCGCTCGGCATGTTCCGCTCGGTGCCGCTGTCCGCGGGCACCGTCCTCATGGTCCTGATGGCCTTCGCCTTCATGGGCGGGCTCTTCTTCGTCACCTTCTACCTGCAGAACGTGCACGACATGAGCCCCGTCGACAGCGGTCTGCACCTGCTGCCGCTCACCGGCATGATGATCATCGGCTCGCCGCTCGCGGGCCTGGCCATCACCCGGATCGGCCCGCGCGTCCCGCTGGTCGCGGGCATGGTCGCCACCGCCGCCGCCTGCTTCGGGATGTCCCAGCTCACCCCGCACACCGGCACCGTCACCATGTCCGTCTGGTTCGCCCTCATGGGCCTGGGCCTGGCGCCCGTCATGGTCGGCGCCACCGAGGTCATCGTGGGCAACGCGCCGCTCGAGCTCTCCGGCGTGGCCGGCGGCCTCCAGCAGGCCGCCATGCAGGTCGGCGGCAGCCTCGGCACCGCCGTGCTCGGCGCCGTCATGGCCGACAAGGTGTCCTCGTCCTTCGTCGGGAACTGGAACGCGGCGCACCTGCCGCCCCTCACCCCCGCGCAGGCCGAGCAGGCCACGAGCGCCGTCACGGTGGGCGTCGCCCCCGTCCCCGAGGGCGCGCGGGAGGACCTCGCGCAGGCCATCACCTCGGTCGCCCATGACACCTTCGTGTCAGGCATGAACACCGCCTTCGTCGTCGCCGGCGCGGTCGCGGTGCTCGCCGCCGTGGTCGCCGGCTTCACCCGGCGCGGCGAGAACGCGGCCGCGGGCGCGGGAGCGGCCCACATCTGACGCGCCCGGTCGGCCCGGTCCCGCCGGACCCGCCCGGTCCGGTCGCCCCGGAGCCGTCAACTCCGCAGCGCCCACAGCCCCGCCGGACCCGTCCGGCGGGGCTGTCGCCTATCCGGGTGGACCGGTCGACAGGGTCTTCCGCCCGACCGTCGTCGCAGGTCAGCGTGGTGTCACCGGCACTCGCAGCGGACCGCCGGCCCACCGGGCCACCCGTACGAGTGCGTTGTGACCACAAGGAGTTGACCCGTCATGCGTACGAGTTCCACCGCCCTCGCCGCCGTGTTCCTGGCCGCCACCACCCTGCTCCCCGGCGCGGCCTCCGCCGCCCACGCCGCGGGGCCGCCGCCGCTCGGGGCCTGCGCCACCGGACAGCTCTGCTTCTGGGCGAAGCCGGACTTCAAGGGCACGAAGCAGATCCACGAACTGACCGACCTGACGACCAACGACTGCGTCTCGCTGCCCCCGGGCAAGAGCGCCCAGGCCCTCGCCAACCGCACCGGACGACCGGTGACCACCTACCAGTCGGCCGAATGCGCCGAGACGGGCGAATTCCAGACCTACCCCGGTGACGGGACCTGGCTGCCCCAGTCCCCCTACCAGGTGAGGGCGTTCAAGGTGTGGGAGCGATAGCCGGAGCCGGAGCCGCGGCCGTCGCCCCGGCCTCCGGATGCGGAGCCGGTACGTCGGCCCCCGCGCCCGGGGCCGCCCGGCCCAGCCGGGCGACCTCGGCGCGCAGGGCCCGTACCTCCTCGGCCAGTTCGGTCAGCGCGGCGGCCTGCATCCGGTCCGCGTGGTCGTCGCGCTCGAACCGGGAGATGAACCAGGCCGCGATGTTCGCGGTCACCACACCCAGCAGCGCGATCCCGGACAGCATCAGTCCCACCGCGACCAGGCGCCCCAGGCCGGTGGTGGGGGAGTGGTCGCCGTACCCGACGGTGGTCATCGTGGTGAACGACCACCACACCGCGTCCCCGAGGTTCTTGATGTTCCCCTTCGGAGCGTCGCGCTCCACGCTCAGCACGGCCAGCGAACCGAACATCAGCAGCCCCACGACCGCCCCCGCGACGTACGTGGTCAGCCGGACCTGCGGAGCCATCCGGGCCCGCCGCCCCACCAGCAGCAGGGTGGACACCAGCCGCAGCAGCCGCAGCGGCTGGATCATCGGCAGCAGCACCGCCGCCAGGTCCAGCCAGTGCGTCCGCACGAACACCCGCCGGTCCGCCGCCAGCCCCAGCCGCACCGCGTAGTCCCCCGCGAACACGCTCCACACCACCCACTCCGTCAGCAGGCACGCCTCGTGCACCGAGCGGTCCGCGTCCGGGGCGATGATCGGGACGGCGTACGCGACGCCGAAGGCCACCGCGCACAGGAGCAGGGGGAGCTGGGTGTGCCGCTCCCAGCGGAGCTGCGCGGACTGATCTTTCATGCGGGGCATCGTAGGGAACGACGCGGGGGCGCCGGGAACCCAGGTTCCCGGCGCCCCCGCGGAAAACGGAGGCGTGACGCCTACGCGTCGCCGCCCGCGGCGCCCGGTGCGGCCGCCGTGACGTCCAGCAGCTGGTACCGGTCGATGGCCTGCTTGAGCACCGAACGGTCGATCTTCCCGGCCTTGGCCAGCTCGGTCAGCGTCGCCAGCACCACCGACTGGGCGTCGATGTGGAAGAAGCGCCGGGCCGCGCCGCGCGTGTCCGCGAAGCCGAAGCCGTCCGCGCCCAGCGAGGTGTAGGCGCCGGGCACCCAGCGCGCGATCTGGTCCGGAACCGCCCGCATCCAGTCCGAGACCGCCACGAACGGCCCCTCGGCGCCGGACAGCTTGCGCGTCACGTACGGGACGCGCTGGTCCTCCTCGGGGTGGAGCAGGTTGTGCGTCTCCACCTCGACGGCGTCGCGGCGCAGCTCGTTCCAGGAGGTCGCCGACCAGACGTCCGCCCGGACGTTCCACTCGGCGGCCAGGATCCGCTGCGCCTCCAGCGCCCACGGCACCGCCACGCCCGAGGCCATGAGCTGTGCCGGAATGGCGCCCTCAGTGCCCTGCGAGACCCGGTGGATGCCGCCCAGGATGCCTTCCACGTCGACGTCCGCCGGCTCGGCCGGGTGCTGGATCGGCTCGTTGTAGACGGTCAGGTAGTAGAAGACGTCCTCGGCCTCCGGGCCGTACATCCGGCGCAAGCCGTCCTTGACGATGTGCGCGATCTCGTACCCGTAGGCCGGGTCGTAGGCGACACAGCCCGGGTTGGTCGAGGCCAGCAACTGGGAGTGACCGTCGGCGTGCTGGAGGCCCTCACCCGTGAGGGTGGTCCGGCCCGCCGTCGCGCCGAGCACGAAACCGCGCGCGAGCTGGTCGGCCATCTGCCAGAACTGGTCACCGGTGCGCTGGAAACCGAACATCGAGTAGAAGACGTAGACCGGGATCAGCGGCTCGCCGTGCGTCGCGTACGCCGAACCCGCGGCGATCAGCGAGGCCGTGCAGCCCGCCTCCGAGATGCCGTCGTGCAGCATCTGACCGGTCGGGGACTCCTTGTACGCGAGCAGCAGGTCGCGGTCGACCGCCTCGTACTGCTGGCCCAGCGGGTTGTAGATCTTGGCGCTCGGGAAGAACGCGTCCATGCCGAAGGTGCGGTATTCGTCGGGCGCGATCAGCACGAAGCGCTTGCCGATCTCCTTGTCCCGCATCAGGTCCTTCAGGATGCGGACGAAGGCCATGGTGGTGGCGATCGACTGCTGTCCCGAGCCCTTCTTGGCGGCCGCGTACGTCGCGTCGCCCGGCAGCTGGAGCGGCTTGGAACGCACCACGCGGGTCGGCACGTAGCCGCCCAGCGCGCTGCGGCGGTCGTGCATGTACTGGATCTCGGGGGAATTGCGGCCCGGGTGGTAGTACGGCGGGGCGCCACCCTCCAGCTGCTGGTCCGTGATCGGGATGTGCAGCCGGTCGCGGAAGCGCTTGAGGTCGTCGACCGTCAGCTTCTTCATCTGGTGGGTCGCGTTGCGGCCCTCGAAGTTCGGGCCCAGGGTCCAGCCCTTGACCGTCTGCGCCAGGATCACCGTCGGCTGGCCCTTGTGGGCCTTGGCCGCCGCGTAGGCCGCGTAGACCTTCTTGTGGTCGTGACCGCCGCGGCCCAGGTGCTGGATCTGCTGGTCGGACATGTTCTCGACCATCGCGCGCAGCCGCTGGTCGCCGCCGAAGAAGTGGTCGCGGACGTACGCGCCGGACTCGGTGGCGTACGTCTGGAACTGCCCGTCCGGGGTCGAGTTCATCTTGTTGACCAGGATGCCGTCCCGGTCCTGGGCCAGCAGCGGGTCCCAGGAGCGGTCCCAGATCAGCTTGATGACGTTCCAGCCGGCGCCGCGGAACTGCGACTCCAGCTCCTGGATGATCTTGCCGTTGCCGCGCACCGGCCCGTCGAGGCGCTGCAGGTTGCAGTTGACGACGAAGGTCAGGTTGTCGAGGCCCTCGCGGGCGGCGATCGACAGCTGGCCGAGCGACTCCGGCTCGTCCATCTCGCCGTCGCCCAGATACGCCCATACGTGGGACTTGGAGGTGTCCGCGATCCCGCGCGCCTCCATGTACCGGTTCATCCGGGCCTGGTAGATCGCGCCGAGCGGACCGAGGCCCATCGAGACGGTCGGGAACTCCCAGAAGTCCGGCATCAGCCGCGGGTGCGGGTAGCTGGAGAGGCCGTACGGCGCCTTCGACTTCTCCTGGCGGAACGCGTCGAGCTGCTGCTCGGAGAGCCGGTCCAGGAGGTAGGCGCGGGCGTAGATGCCGGGGGAGGCGTGCCCCTGGAAGAAGATCTGGTCGCCGCCGTCACCCTCGTCCTTGCCCCGGAAGAAGTGGTTGAAGCCCACGTCGTAGAGGGAGGCGGAGGAGGCGAACGTCGCGATGTGGCCGCCGACCCCGATGCCCGGGCGCTGGGCGCGCGAGACCATGACGGCCGCGTTCCAGCGGGTGGCGTTCAGGACCTTGCGCTCGATCTCCTCGTTGCCGGGGAAGAAGGGCTCGTCCTTGGTCGCGATCGTGTTGACGTAGTCCGAGCTGCGCATCTCGGGCACGGCCACGCGCTTCTCGCGGGCCCGCTCGATCAGCCGCAGCATCAGGTAGCGGGCACGCTCTCGGCCCCGCTCGTCGACGGCTGAGTCGAGGGAGTCGAGCCACTCCTGAGTCTCCTCCGGATCGAAGTCCGGGACCTGACTCGGCAGGCCGCCAATGATGATCGGGTTGCGATCGGATGCGGAAGCCACGCTGTTCCTTCGCTGTCGGGGGAGTCGTGCCTTGGTTCGCCGGCTCCCATCGTCTACCGCTCGGCCGAAATCGTCATCTGTACCGCTGGGTAACCGCTGGAATATCAGGCCACACTCAAGGGTCGGCCAGCCGGTCCGGCCAAATCGCAACCTTACGCCCAAGACGATCAGCGGGTTCGGATGGCCGTTCGTCCTTCAAACAAGTGCCAAAGTCCTCATCGGGTGCCGAATGCGGCGCAATGGTGTGGGATGAATCACGAGGGGTTCGCGCGGGCAGGCTTAAAGTTGCGGCGAGACGGCCGCAATCGTCACCGTTTCGACGGTCTCGGCCTCCGGGTACTTGCGCGATCCGCCGCGTCCGTGTGGACTACGCCCAATGCTGCGCGTACGCGCGCCGCCGAAGACATTCACCGATACATGAGCAGGAGGCACCCCGTGAGCGCGACCGCGGACCACGCGGAGACCAGTCTGGTTTCCAGGCTGGGTTTCGAGTCCGAACAGGTGGTCCAGGAGATCGGCTACGACGATGACGTCGATCAGGAATTCCGTGAGGCCATCGAGGATCACATCGGAGGCGATCTCGTCGATGAGGAGTACGACGACGTCGCCGATGCGGTGCTGCTCTGGTTCCGGGACGAAGACGGCGATCTGACGGACACGCTGGTCGACTCCATCAACTTGGTGGAGGACGGCGCACTGATCCTGCTGCTGACCCCCAAGACCGGTCGTCCCGGTTACGTCGAGGCCAGCGACATCAGCGAGGCCGCCCAGACGGCGGGCCTGGCGCAGACGAAGAGCGTCAGCGTCGGCAAGGAGTGGGCCGCCAGCAAGCTGGTGACCCCCAAGGCCGCCAAGTCCAAGCGCTAGCCACGCGCCCAGAGCAAGCGCAGGAACCCCGTCGGCCTCCGGTCGGCGGGGTTTCTGCTGTTCGTGCCCCCGGGCGCATACGGTCCTGCCGGGGCCTCGCCTAGGCTGGGCCTCACCCGAACGGCTCAACGAAGGGATACGAGAGATGGCGATCGAGGTCGGCACCAAGGCCCCGGACTTCGCACTGAAGGACAATCACGGCGCCACCGTGCGGCTCGCCGATTTCCGCGGCGAGAAGGCCGTGGTCCTGCTCTTCTACCCCTTCGCCTTCACCGGCGTCTGCACGGGCGAGCTGTGCGAGCTGCGCGACCAGCTGCCGCGCTTCCAGAACGACGACGTACAGCTGCTGGCGGTCTCCAACGACTCCGTGCCCACCCTGCGCGTCTTCGGCGAGCAGGAGGGCCTCGACTACCCGCTGCTGTCGGACTTCTGGCCGCACGGCGAGACCTCCCGCGCCTACGGCGTCTTCGACGAGGACAAGGGCTGCGCGGTCCGCGGCACCTTCATCATCGACAAGGACGGCATCGTGCGCTGGACCGTCGTCAACGGGCTGCCCGACGCGCGTGACCTGAACGAGTACATCAAGGCGCTCGACAGCATCTGAGCCGCTATCGCACGTTTCCGCACGAAAACCCCGTACGGGCGGGAACCCGTCACTAGGATCGAAACGTTGATCCGGTAGTAATCGCACGACGGGGCACCGCCCCACGAAACCAATGGAGGACCCGTGGGAGTCAGCCTCAGCAAGGGCGGCAACGTCTCGCTGACCAAGGCCGCGCCGAACCTGACGGCGGTCATCGTCGGTCTGGGCTGGGACGCTCGCACCACCACCGGCGTCGACTTCGACCTCGACGCCAGCGCGATCCTGACCAACGACCAGGGCAAGGTCGCCAGCGACGCCAACTTCGTCTTCTTCAACAACCTGAAGAGCCCCGACGGCTCGGTCGAGCACACCGGTGACAACACCACCGGTGAGGGCGAGGGCGACGACGAGGCCATCAAGGTCAACCTCGCGGGCGTCCCCGCCGACGTCAGCAAGATCGTCTTCCCCGTCTCGATCTACGAGGCCGAGACCCGCCAGCAGAGCTTCGGCCAGGTCCGCAACGCCTACATCCGCGTCGTGAACCAGGCCGACAACACCGAGCTGGCGCGCTACGACCTCTCCGAGGACGCCTCGACCGAGACCGCCATGGTCTTCGGCGAGCTGTACCGCAACGGCGCGGAGTGGAAGTTCCGCGCCATCGGCCAGGGCTACGCCTCGGGCCTGCGCGGCATCGCGCAGGACTTCGGCGTCAACGTCTGAGTCCGAGCGCCTGACCCGAGCGCCTGACCCGAGCCCGGGCTCCGGCTCGGGCGGAGCGAGCAGTTCACCGTCCGGCGCCGTGCACAGTCGTGTACGGCGCCGGACGGTTCTTCATCGGCGTACCGTCGCCGGCACATCTCCGGGGAGGACCACAACATGGGCGTCACACTCGCCAAGGGGGGCAATGTCTCCCTCTCCAAGGCCGCACCGAACCTGACCCGGCTGCTGATCGGCCTCGGCTGGGACGCGCGCTCGACCACGGGCGCGGACTTCGACCTCGACGCCAGCGCGCTGCTGTGCTCGGGCGGCCGGGTGCTCGGTGACGAGTACTTCGTCTTCTACAACAATCTGAAGAGCCCCGAGGGGTCCGTCGAACACACGGGGGACAACCTCACCGGTGAGGGTGAAGGCGACGACGAGTCGGTCCTGATCGACCTCACCAAGGTCCCGGCCGGCTGCGACAAGATCGTCTTCCCGGTCTCCATTCACGACGCCGATGCCCGGGGCCAGTCCTTCGGCCAGGTCACCAATGCCTTCATTCGCGTCGTGAACCAGGCGGACGGCCAGGAGTTGGCGCGTTACGACCTCTCCGAGGACGCCTCCAGCGAGACCGCGATGATCTTCGGCGAGGTCTACCGGTACGGCACCGAATGGAAGTTCCGGGCCGTGGGGCAGGGGTACGCGTCGGGGCTGCGGGGCATCGCTCTAGACTTCGGGGTCAACGTTTCGTAAAGCCGTACAAGACGATGGGGTGCCCGTGGTTCTGAAAACCTTCGGCTGGTCGTTCGCGATTACCGCGCTCGGCCTGGCCGCGGCGGTTCTCTACGGGGGGTGGACCGCGTTCGGGATCGTCGCGATCCTGTCCATCCTGGAGATCTCGCTGTCCTTCGACAACGCGGTGGTCAACGCCGGGATCCTGAAGAAGATGAATGCCTTCTGGCAGAAGATCTTCCTCACCGTCGGCGTCCTCATCGCCGTGTTCGGCATGCGCCTGGTCTTCCCCGTCGTGATCGTCGCGATCACCGCGAGCATCGGCCCCTTCGAGGCCGTCGATCTCGCGATGACCGACAAGGACCGCTACCAGCAGCTCGTGACGGACGCCCACCCGTCCATCGCGGCCTTCGGCGGCATGTTCCTGCTGATGATCTTCCTCGACTTCATCTTCGAGGACCGGGACATCAAGTGGCTCGCCTGGCTCGAGCGTCCCCTCGCCAAGCTCGGCAAGATCGACATGCTGTCCGCCTGCATCGCGCTGATCGCCCTGCTGATCACGTCGTTCACCTTCGCCGCCCACGCCCACCAGCACGGCGGCATGGAGGCGGACAAGGCGCAGACCGTCCTGGTCTCCGGCATCGCCGGTCTGATCACCTACATGATCGTCGGTGGTCTCTCCGGCTACTTCGAGAACAGGCTCGAAGAGGAGGAAGAGGCCGAGCACGAGGCCGAGGAAGCCGCCAAGAAGAGCGGCAGCCCCGTCTCCGCCGTCTTCATGGCCGGCAAGGCCGCGTTCTTCATGTTCCTCTACCTCGAGGTCCTGGACGCGTCGTTCTCCTTCGACGGCGTCATCGGCGCCTTCGCGATCACCAACGACATCGTGCTGATGGCCCTCGGCCTGGGCATCGGTGCCATGTACGTCCGGTCGCTGACGGTCTACCTGGTCCGCCAGGGCACCCTCGACGACTACGTCTACCTGGAGCACGGCGCGCACTACGCCATCGGCGCGCTCGCCGTCATCCTGCTCGTCACCATCCAGTACCAGATCCACGAGGTCATCACCGGCCTCGTCGGCGTGCTGCTGATCGCCTGGTCCTTCTGGTCCTCGGTCCGCCGCAACAAGCGCCTGGCACTGCAGGAGTCCGCCGCACAGGCATGATCGCGGCGGTAATGCGGAACGCTCAACTGCGGGGCGGCGTGGGGTACTCCCACGCCGCCCCGTCCCGTACCGGGCCAACCAGGGGGATGGACATGGGCTTCACCGACTTCTTCGACGGCCTCAGGGGCGCCCGCGCTTCGCAGTTCCAGTCGGGCAGCGCGTCGTCGAACGCGATAGAACTGACGAAACGCCACTCCACGGTGTCGCTCACCAAACAGGGGGCGGTGCACGGGAACCTGCGCGTCAACCTGTCCTGGCGGATGCGCACCTCGGACTTCGGCGGCCGCACCGGCACGGGCGGCCAGCGCCTGCGCCACCCGTTCAAACTGTTCAAACCGGACATGGTGCAGGCGCACACGCAGGGCGTGGTCAACGTCGACCTCGACCTCGGCTGCCTGTACGAGCTGACCGACGGCACGCGGGGAGTCGTACAGCCCCTCGGCAAGCTGCTCGGCGACATCAACGACCCGCCGTACGTCAAGCTCAGCGGTGACGACCGCTTCGGCTCGGCCTCGGGGGAGACCCTCTACGTCAACCTCGACCACGCGGACGACATCAAGCGGCTGCTGGTCTTCGTCTACATCTACGACCAGACCCCGGCCTTCGACCGGACGCACGCCATGGTGACCCTCTACCCGGTCACCGGCCCGCGGATCGAGATCCCGCTGGACGAGCGGCAGCCGCAGGCGCGGTCCTGCGCGGTCGTCTCGCTGGAGAAGGTCAAGGGCGAGCTCGTGGTGCGGCGCGAGGTCAAATTCGTCTACGGGTTCCAGGCCGAGCTGGACCGGCTGTACGGCTGGGGGCTCCAGTGGGGGCGGGGTTACAAGACGACCCAGGCGTGACGCCCCCGGGAGCCCTCAGCGGCGCAGGAACTGCGGGCCCTGCACCGGCAGCCGGAAGGAGGGGTCCCCGCCCGGCGCGGGCGACACGTGCTGCGGGTATCCGTAGGCGGGCTGCGCGGCCGGCGGGGCCTGCGTGGGCGCCACCGCGGGCACCGGCACCGGGGCCGGGGCCGGGGCCGGGGCCGGCTCCGGGGTCGGCGGCCGCATCGCGGCCGTCCGGTCGGCGTGCCCCGTCGCCGCGGGCTCCGGCTCGCCCGCGCCATCGTCCACCGAGATGCCGTGGTCCGTGGCCAGCCCGACGAGCCCGTTGGAGTACCCCTCGCCCAGCGCGCGGAACTTCCACCCTTCGCCGCGGCGGTAGGCCTCCCCGCACATCAGGGCCGTCTCCGCGCCCGTCTCCGGCCGTACGTCGAAGTAGGCGAGGGGCTCGGAGCCCCCGCTCACCGTGGCGTCGTAGAGCAGGATCCGCAGGTCCCCGACCCGCTCGAAGGGCACGTCCTCGGCCGAGACGACCACCAGGATCCGGTCGACCCAGCCGGGCACCGAGACCAGGTCCATCTGGACCGCGTCGGTGATCGCCTCGCCGACCCGCTTCTTGCCCAGGCGCCAGACCGCCCCCGAGGGGTGGCGGGGCTGGTTGTAGAAGACGAAGTCCTCATCGGAACGCACCCGCCCGTCCGCTCCCACGAGCAGCGCCGAAGCGTCCACGTCCGGCACCCCGGGGCCACCGGTCCAGCGCAGCACCGCCCGGACCGCGGCGGCGGTCACCGGGATGTTGGAGCCCTTCTGCATCGCGTGCGTCATGCCGGTCATCCTGCCCTCCCGGGGCGGGCCGGGACAATGCGGGCCCCCCGGAGTGTCGGCCGCGGGGCTTGTCGGCCGTCCGGGACCTGTGCATGGTGCAAGAGGGTTACCCGAACTTCATGTGCTTGAGGAACTCTAGGAACTCATTCGTACGTACTATTACCGGCCATGCCAGTAGGGCCGCCGAGGCAGTACGGGGGAAGCACATGCGTCATTTCGGGCACATATCGCCCACCGTCCGTAAGGACCTCTTCCACCAGGAGCCCGCGGAGTTCACCGCCGATTCACCGGCCCGTACGCTCGCCGCGGCGCTCGGCGCCACCCTCTACAGCCCCGCCACCCGGCCCCGGCTCGCGGCCGACGTGGCCAAGCAGGCCGGCCGCGGAGTCGTCTCCATGGTCCTCTGCCTGGAGGATTCCATCAGCGACGCCGATGTCGCGGGGGCCGAGGAGAACCTCGTCCGGCAGTTCGCCGAGATCGACGCGAGCGCGGCGGAGGCCCCGCTGCTCTTCATCCGGGTCCGCGAACCCGAGCAGATACCCGACCTCGTGCGCCGCCTCGGCGGCTCGACACGCCGGTTGGCCGGATTCGTACTGCCTAAATTCACGGAGAGTCGCGGAACGGCCTTCCTGGACGCCGTCGGTCAGGCCGCGGAGCACGGCGGGCGCCATTTCTACGCCATGCCCGTCCTGGAGACCCCGGAGCTGCTCCACCTCGAAACCCGGGTGGAGGCCCTCGCCGGCATCTCGCGCACGGTCAACGCCTACCGCGACCAGGTCCTGGCGCTGCGCCTGGGCGTGACCGACTTCTGCTCGGCCTACGGACTGCGCCGCACGCCCGACATGACGGCGTACGACGTCCAGATCGTCGCGGGCGTGATCGCGGACGTCGTCAACGTCCTCAGCCGGGCCGACGGCACCGGATTCACCGTGACCGGCCCGGTCTGGGAGTACTTCCGCAGCCAGCAGCGCCTCTTCAAGCCCCAGCTGCGCCGCAGCCCCTTCCTGGAAGAGGGGGTCGAGGAGCTGCGCACCGCGCTGATCGAGCACGACCTGGACGGCCTGCTGCGCGAGATCGAACTCGACCGGGCCAACGGCCTGCTCGGCAAGACCTGCATCCACCCCGCGCACGTCACCCCCGTGCACGCCCTGTCGGTGGTCTCCCACGAGGAGTTCAGCGACGCCCAGGACATCCTGCGCCCGGAACGCGGCGGTGGCGGAGTCATGCGGTCGGCTTATACGAACAAGATGAACGAGGTGAAGCCCCACCGGGCCTGGGCCGAGCGCACGATGCTGCGCGCGGAGGTCTTCGGTGTGGCCAAGGAGGAGGTCGGCTTCGTCGACCTCCTCACGGCCGGACTCCAGGTCTGAACCGGGGTCCGGGCCGGGTGTCGGCGACGAGGAAGGGCAAGAAGATCGAAGCGGTGTGGTCGGGAGCAGCGGTGGAGCCGGGAACTGCGGTGTGGTCGGGAACGTGGGTCGCGGACCGGCTGGGCGTCGCCCTGGAGGAGGGGCTCGCCCCGGCCGGGGCGTCCGGGCCGGACGCCGCCCCGGACGCCGCCCATGACGCCGACCCGCACGCCGGGCCGGATGCCGGGCCCGGGGCGCCGCGGCTGGCCGACCTGCTCGGGCTGGCGCTGCGCCGCAACCCCAAGCGGGCGCACCTGCTGGTGTCCCAGGTGCTCGGCAAGCACGTCCCGCAGTCCCCGGCGGTGGTCCACGGCGCGGGCTTCGGGCTGGGCGTGCGCGTGCGCGAGCTGCTGGGGGACGCGGCCGCCTCCGCCGTGGTGCTCGGGTACGCCGAGACCGCGACCGGGCTCGGCCACAGCGTCGCCGACGGCCTCGGGGCGGCCCCGTACCTGCACTCCACCCGCCGCCCGGTGCCCGGCGTCGCGCCCGCCGGGGGCTTCGAGGAGGCTCACTCGCACGCGACCTCGCACCTGCTGCTGCCGGAGGACCCCGCGCTGCTGGCGGGGACCGGTCCGCTGGTCCTGGTCGACGACGAGTTCTCCACCGGCAACACCGTCCTGAACACCATCCGTGACCTGCACGAACGCCATCCGCGCGAGCACTACGTCGTGGTCGCCCTGGTGGACATGCGCTCCGCGGCCGACCGGGCCCGGCTCACCGCCTTCGCGGACGGCCTCGGCGCCCGCGTGGACCTGATCGCCCTGGCGAGCGGCACCGTGCGGCTGCCGGAAGGGGTCCTGGAGCGGGGCACGCGGCTGGTCGAGGAGTACGAGGCGCCCCGCGCGGCGACCGCGCCCCCCGCGCCCCCCGGGCCTCACGCGCCCCCCGCGCCCGCCCCCCGGATCCGCCTCGACTGGCCCGCCGGGGTCCCGGACGGCGGACGGCACGGTTTCACGCCCGCCCACCGCGCCCGGCTGGAGGAAGCCCTGCCCGCGCTCGGGGCGCAGCTCGCCCGCGCCCTCGGGGACCGGCCCGGGCGGGTCCTCGTACTCGGCAACGAAGAGCTGATGTACGCCCCGCTGCGGCTCGCCCTGGCGCTGGAGGACAGCGGCGCCGCCGCCGAGGTGCGCTTCTCCACCACCACCCGCTCGCCCGTGCTGGCCGTGGACGACCCCGGCTACGCGATCCGCACCCGACTGGTCTTCCCCGCCCACGACGACCCGGCCGACGGCCCCGGCGAGCGCTACGCCTACAACGTCGCCGCCCCCCGCGACGGCGCGGGCTTCGACACCGTGGTCGTGGTCGTGGACTCCGCCGGTGACACCCCCGCCCTGCACGCCCCCGACGGCCTGCTCGCCCGCCTCGCCCCGCACACCGGCCGGGTCGCGCTGGCCGTCGTACCGTCGTACGTACCCGGCCCGGCCCGCGTACCCGGCCCGCCCCCCGCATCCCACGACCGGCGGGAGCCGATCATGCCCGAGCCCCTGCGCGGACCCGCGTTCTCCTCCTACCCGGCCGAGGACGTCGGCTGGCTGCTCCAGGACCTCTCGGGTGTGGAGCTGGAGGCGCCCACCGAGGAGCGCGAGGAGGCCATCCAGGCGGGCGGCGCGCACTACGCCGAGTCCCTGCCCGTCGAATACCAGCCCAGCGCCCACTACCAGGAGCTGTACCGCAGCGCACTGACCGCCTCCGCCGCCCGGATCGCGCGCGCCGTCGGCACGGTCACCGAAACCGTCCTCGCCGAGCGGTCCCCGCGCCCCGTGCTCGTCTCGCTGGCCCGCGCGGGCACCCCCGTCGGGGTGCTCATGCGCCGCTGGGCGCAGCTGCGCCACGGCCTGGACCTGCCGCATTACGCCGTCTCCATCGTGCGCGGCCGGGGCATCGACGCCAACGCGCTGCGCTGGCTGGCCGCCCACCACGACCCCGCCGACGTGGTGTTCGTGGACGGCTGGACCGGCAAGGGCGCCATCACCCGCGAACTCAAGGCGGCCCTCGAAGCGCACCGCGCCGAAGCGGGGGGCCCGGCCTTCGACCCGGAGATCGTGGTCCTCGCCGACCCCGGCGGCTGCGTGTCGACGTACGGCACCCGCGAGGACTTCCTGATCCCCTCCGCCTGCCTCAACTCGACCGTCTCCGGGCTCATATCGCGCACCGTGCTGCGCTCCGACCTGGTCGGACCGGACGATTTCCACGGCGCCAAGTTCTACCGCGAGCTGGCCGGCGCCGACGTCTCCGTCGACTTCGTCGACACCGTCGCCGCCCGCTTCGACGAGGTCGCCGAGGCGGTCGACGCCGAGGTCAAGGAGCTGCTCGCGGCCGACCGCTCGCCGACCTGGGAGGGCTGGGCGGCGGTGGAGCGGATCAGCGAGGAGTACGGCATCCACGACGTGAACCTCGTCAAGCCGGGCGTCGGCGAGACCACCCGGGTGCTGCTGCGCCGCGTGCCGTGGAAGATTCTGGCCCGGCGCGGCGCCGGGGCCGACCTGGACCACGTACGCCTGCTGGCCGAGCAGCGCGGGGTGCCGGTCGAGGAGGCCGACGGGCTGCCCTACACGTGTGTAGGACTCATCCATCCCCGCTTCACACGCGGCGCCACGGGCGCCGACGGAAAGGCTGTGGCCTCCAAGTGACCGTTCTGGTAGCCAGTGATCTCGACCGTACGCTCATCTACTCGGCGGCGGCCCTCGGGCTGACCATGCCGGACCCGGTGGCCCCCCGGCTGCTGTGCGTCGAGGTGCACGAGAGCCGCCCGCTCTCCTTCATGACGGAGACGGCGGCCGCGCTGCTCGCCGAACTCGCCTCCGACTCCCGCGTGGTGTTCGTCCCGACCACCACGCGCACGCGCAAGCAGTACCAGCGGATCCGCTTCCCCGGACGCCCCGCCGCCTACGCGATCTGCGCCAACGGCGGGCAGTTGCTCGTCGACGGCGCGCCCGACCGGGACTGGCGGCGCCAGGTGGCCAAGCGGCTCGCGCAGGAGTGCGCGCCGCTCGAGGAGGTGCACGGACACCTCTTGGACACCGCCGATCCGGTGTGGCTGCGCAAGGCGCGGGTCGCCGAGGACCTCTTCGCCTACCTGGTGGTGGAGCGGGACCTGGTGCCCGACGAATGGCTCAAGGCGTTGGCCGAGTGGGCGCAGGCGCGCGGCTGGACCGTCTCGCTGCAGGGCCGCAAGATCTACGCGGTGCCGCGCCCGCTGACCAAGAGCGCGGCCATGCGGGAAGTGGCCCGGCGCACCGGCGCCGCGCACACGCTGGCCGCCGGTGACTCCCTCCTGGACGCCGACCTGCTGGAGGCGGCGGACGAGGGGTGGCGCCCGGGACACGGCGAACTGGCCGATGCCGCGTGGCACGCGCCGAACGTCCGCGCGCTGACGACGAAGGGAGTCGTGGCGGGAGAGGAAATCGTCCGCCAATTCGGCCGCGCGGTCGGCAGACTGAGCGCATGAGCAAAGGCAACAGCACCAAGATCACGGCCGAGTTGTACGCGTACATGCTCGCCCACAACCCGCCGCTGGACGAGATCCAGCGAGGGCTGGTCACGACCACCGCCGAGAAGTTCCCGGACGACGCCGGAATGCAGTCGGCCGAGGAACAGGGGCCGCTGCTGGCCTTCCTCGTCCGGCTGACCGGCGCCCGCCACATCGTGGAGGTCGGCACCTTCACCGGCTTCTCGTCGCTGTCGATGGCCCAGGCCCTGCCCGCGGACGGGCGGCTGATCGCCTGTGACGTCTCCGAGGAGTGGACGGCGTACGGGCGCGAGGCCTGGGCCGCCGCCGGGGTCGCGGACCGCGTCGAGCTCCGGATCGGGCCCGCCCTCGACACGCTGCGGGCGATGCCGTTCGGCGAACACATCGACATGGCCTACATCGACGCCGACAAGCAGAGCCAGATCGCCTACTGGGAGGAGCTGGTCCCGCGGCTGCGCCCGGGCGGCCTGATCGTCACGGACAACACCCTCTTCCACGGCACGGTGCTGGACGAGTCGGCGACCGGCTCGGCGGCCGGGGTCCGCGCCTTCAACGACCACGTGACGCAGGACAAGCGGATGGAGTCCGTGATGCTGGCGATCTCGGACGGCCTGACGCTGTCGCGCAAGCGGGGTTGACCGGGGAGGGGTGGGGTGGGCCGGGCCGGGCTCGGCTTGACCTGGCTCGGCTTGACCTGGCTCGGCCCGGCTCGGCTCGGCCTGGCCCGGCTAGGCCTGACTCGGCCCGGGTCAGCCGCAGCCTCCGCCGCCGCAGCACCCGCCACCGCCTCCGCCGCCGCCCGAGCGGGCGGGCGCGGGGGCGGAGCTGGTGCCGCCGACGGCGACGGCGGACAGCAGCTTGACGGTGTCGCCGTGCCCGGCGGGGCAGCTCGCGGGCGCGGAAGACTCGGCCATGGGCCGGCTGACCTCGAAGACGTCCTCGCAGGTCCGGCAGCGGTATTCGTAACGGGGCATGCGCACAGGCTATGCGCTCGGCCCCATGGCCACAGCCCCCGGGCGGGCCCGCATCCGCTCCTCGCGCGCCGCCTGCTCAGGGTGCCGCGCGCGCCAGTACGGATTGTCGTGCGGCAGCGCACTTCCCACCCGCCCGTACATGCCGAACCACATCAGCATCACGCCGACGACGAAGCTGAACAGCACGTTCTGGATCCGGAAGGCCAGGAAGTTCAGGCCGGTGTCCAACAGCGCGAGATTGACGAACCCGCTCGCGATGAACAGCAGGCCCAGCGCGATGTTGAGCGTCGACGCGAAGCTGCCCCCGATCACCATCCCGACGAACAAAAGCACCCCGATGCAGATCGACAGCACGCTCAGCGCGCCGTTGGTGTTCAGGGCGAGCACCGTGTCCCCGCCGGTGTCGAAGAAACCGATCCGGTCGATGATCCCCAGGATCCCGAAGACGACCAGCAGCAGCCCGGTCAGTCCGGCGCCGACCCGGTAGACCTGGCTGAGCTTGTGATCGGTGGGCAGGTGCTCGTCGAGCTCCGCGTTCACCGGCCGCAGGAGGCGCCGCAGCATCCCTTCGGAAGCTGGCGGCTCATGCGACGGATAGGGCTCGTGGGCCACGTACGGCGCGTAGTGCTCGTGGGCCTCGTGGCACCCGTAGAGGGCGTGGGACGCGTACGTCTCGGGCTCCCGCCGCGCGGGGGGCGCCTCGGGGGCGCGGCCCGTGCGAGGGCCGTGGGAAGTGTGGGCAGCCATGCCGCCGCCTCCTCAGCTCCGGTGACCGGAATTTCCCGTTCCTGGAACCTCCAGCATCCGCCGATGCCCACGTGCCGACAACCCAGGCCCCGTCGGGGCGATGCCTGCGGCCCTGCGACCGGGGCCCTGTCGGGGGATGGCTGCCACCCGGCGACCCGGGGCCGCGTCGAGGGATGCCTGCCGTACGGCGCCCCGGCAGCGCGGTGGCCGCACCCGGCGCCGCGGTGGCCTCACCCGGCCCCGCGGTGCCCCCGCATGTCGTTGACGACCCGGGCCACCGCGGCCCGTACGCCCTCCGTCTCCTGGAGGAAGTGCCAGTAGTCCGGATGCCGCCCCTCCAGCCCGGCCAGCGCCCGCTCCAGCCGCGCCACCGACTCGTCCAGCGGCCCGGCGTGCCGCGGATCGGGCACGCTGCGCCCCTCCATCGCCAGGCGCTGCGCGTCCCGGATCGCGAACCGGGTCCGCTGGACCTCGGCCTCCGGATCCTTGGCCACGGCCTCCAGGCGCGTCAGCCGGTCCTGAGCCGCGGACACGGCCTCGTCCACCGTGTCGAACAGCTCGCGGACGGTCGAGATCAACGCGGTGGCGTCCTCCCACCGCTGCTCCTGCCGCGCCTTCGCGGCCTCGCCCAGCCGCTCCTCCGCCTGCTGTACGGAGGCCAGCGCCTGCTCCGGCACGTGCTGCAGGTCCTGCCAGCAGTCGGCACTGAAACGGCGCCTCAGCTCGCTGAGGACCGGATCCACCCGGTCCGCCCGATTGCGCAGCGCCTGCGCCCGGGTCCGCAGGCTCACGAGCCGCCGGTCGATCTCCGCGGCCCGCTCCGGCAGTCGCGCCGCCTCCGCCCGCACCGCCTCCGCGTCCCGCAGGATCCGGTCGGCGCGCTGCACGGTGGCGGGCACGCCGTGCTGCGCGGCGCCCTGATTGAGCATGGTCAGCTCCGGGCCGAGCGCCGCGAGCCGCGCGGCCAGCTGATCGGCGCGCAGACCGGAGGCCCGTACGGCGTCCAGCGCGTTGGCCGCGGCGAGCAGCGCGGCCTTGGCTCGCTCCCGCGCCGGCGCGACCCGGGCCAGCTGCGTCTCGGCGTTGTCCAGCAGCGGCCGCAGCCCCTGGTCGAACCGCTCCAGTTCGCCCTTGACCCGCACCAGCTCGTCCCGGGCCCGCTCCAGCTCCCGCTTGGCCCGCGCGGCCACCGCGCCGTCCAGGTCGTCCCGGTCGAGGTCGTGCGCGTCGACGGCCTCGATGTAGACCTGGCTGACCTCGTCGATCCGCCGCCCCAGCTCCGCGAACCCCTCGACGGCCCGCCGCCCGGCCGGAGAACCGTCCACCGCGGTGATCGTCTCTATCGAGATCCGCAGATCCCGCTGCGCGGTGTCGAGCTCGTAGAACGCCGCGGCGGCCGCGTCCTTGGCGGCCTGCGCCTCCGCCCGCCGGCTCTCGTCCCGCCCACCGAACCACCGCCGGGGTGCCGTCGTCACAGTCGCTTCTCCCGTACCCCGTCCGCAATGCCCCTGCCCCGGTCCATTCTCCCTCACGGGAACGGGTTTGCGTGGGGGGTACGCCCTCCATGTACGCTGTCCACTCATCCAAGGGTGCGTAGCTCAGGGGTAGAGCGCTGCTCTTACAAAGCAGATGTCGGCGGTTCGAAACCGTCCGCGCCCACCAGCGGGAAGCCCCCGGCCGGTCACGGTCGGGGGCTTTCGCGTGCCCGGTGCGTGCCCGGGTGCGGGGCGGGGGTGGATGCGGGTCGAGTGCCGTGCCGCACCGGGGCGTTGGCGTCGGGGCGATTCCTTGTGGGGGCGGGGCGTGGGATCGTCGGGGGATGGCGGGGAGCTTCGAGTGGGTTGCGGCCGGGGTGGGCGTCGCGGTGGCCGGCGGTGGGGTGCTGCTGTCGGTGCGCGACGCGGCGCGGTTCGACCGTAAGCGGGACGAGGAGCGGGAGCGGCTGCTCGCGCAGGTCGGCCCGGGAGGCGGTGAGGGGCGCGGGCCGGTGGCGCCGGGGGAGGGTGAGGAGTCCGCGGACGCCGACGAGGAGGCCAAGTACGTCGATGTCGGGGCGAGACGGCCGCCGCGGGCCGTGGTGGCGCGGCTCGGGGACCGGCGCGATGACTTCACTCCGCTGCTCGTCGAGTACTACGCCTACGGGCTCACCCAGGCGCGCAGCAGCTTCGCCACCAGCCAGCGGTTCTCCGCGTTCGGGGCGACCATCCTGCTGCTGGGGGTGGGGCTCGCGGTGTGGAAGGCCGAGAGCACGGGGGACCTGTACCTCGGGATCGTGACCAGTTCCGTCGGAGTGGTGGTCACGCTGATCGGGCAGCTCTTCCACCGGCGGGCCGACCTCGCGCTGCGGCACATGTCCGAGCAGACCGCCTCGCTCCGGGACGACCGGCGGGCCGCCGAGACCACGCAGCAGGCCATCGGGCTGCTGGCGCAGGTGGCGGATCCGGAGCTCCGGGCGCGGCTGCAAGCCGGTTTGATCATGAAATTGTCCGGTGCCGAGCTTCCGCCCCCGCGCGGGTAGCGAAGGAGGATAGTAGAGGTATGTGCCGGAGCATCAAGACGTTGCGACCGCCCGCCATCCCCGAGAAGGCGACCGAGGAGGAGATCCGGGCCGCCGCGCTGCAGTACGTGCGCAAGGTGTCCGGGTTCCGGGCGCCCGCCGCGCACAACCGTGAGGTCTTCGACGCGGCCGTGGCCGCCATCGCCGAGGCGACCGGGGTGCTGCTCGACGGGGTCCACGTACGGGGACAGCCGCAGGAGGCGTCTGCCGGCGCCGCCGCTCCGGTCACGTCCTGACGGGCACCGCGTTCTCCTCCAGCGGGACCACCGCCGCCGGGCAGGCCGTGTGCAGCAGCACCGCGTTGGTGACCGAACCCAGGTGCGGTGAGAGCGGGCGCTTGCGGTGGCGGCCGATGACGATCAGGTCGGCCGCCCGGGAGGCCGCGACCAGATGACCCGCGGCGTCGCCCGGCGCCGCGACCACCTCCACCTCCACATCGGGGAACCGCTCCCGGTGCGGGCGCAGGTGAGCCTCGGCCCGGGCGGTGGCCGCGCGCCCGGCGGTCGTCTCGTCATGCGCGGCCACCGGGAGGGTGCCCGCGGGGGTGAACACCGGTCCCGGCCACGCGTACGCCGTCACCACCCGGAGGCGGGCCCCGCGCCGGGACGCCTCGCGGAAGGCGAAGTGGCTGGTGCTGTCGTCGGGGGCGCAGCCGTTCAGTCCGATGACGACCTGCCCGTACGGATCGCGCAACGGAGGTGCGGCGCGCGGCACCACCACGACCGGGCAGGCGGCGCGGCTCGCGCACGCCAGACCGTTCGAGCCGAGCAGCAGACTGGCGAAACCGCCGCGCCCGCGCGAACCCAGCACCATCATCCGGGCGTCCCCGCCGAGCTCCGGCAGCACGTTGTCGGGGGTGCCGGGGTGGGACGCGTACTCGATCGCCGGCAGTCCGGTACGGCCCGCCAGCGCGGCGCGGACCCGGATCAGCACCGGGTCGTCGTCCTGGCCCGGCTCCTCGAAGGCGCTCGACATGACCGAGCCGATCGAGGACGCGTAGAGGCGGGCGTGCACGATCCGCAGGGGCGCCCCGGCCATGAGGGCCTGTGAAACGGCCCATTCCAGCGCCCGGTTGCCGTTCTCCGAACCGTCTACGGCGGCGATCACTGGGCGCTGGTCCATGGCGGGCTCCTTGCTGAAGTGCGTGGCCTCAGCCTTGCGGAGGGTGCGGTGCGGCGGGAGGGGGAAAGGTCCCGGGGTGACGGGACCATTGGCCAACCCCGTCGGACGGGGGACTCCCCGGGTCAGGTGCCTGCTTCGGCGCGGCGCCGCAGCATCCACACCCCCGCGCCCAGCGCGCTCGCCACCAGGGCGCCGCCGACCGCGATCTGGCCGGGGCTCATCGCACCGACGCTGCCGCCCATGCCGCCGCGCGCACCGCCCGCGATGACGGTGAGCGGGACGGTGACGCGGGTGCCGCCCGCGCCCCCGCACTCGAAGGTGACCGGGTGGGAGCCGACGGCCGCCGTACGCGATACGTCGGCACTGCCGAAGAGGTTGCTGGCCTCCAGATTGCCCGGGGTGAGACGGACTTCCCCGAAGGCCCGGGACGAGGCGCGGCCGGTCTTGGTGCCGCATCCGCTGATGTTGAGGGCGATCCGCTGGCCGGGCGCGGCGGAGGTGGGGGAGACGGTGGCGGAGGGGCCGGCGTACGCGAGGGTGGGCGTGACGGCGAGCAGGGCGAGCGCGCAGACGGCGGTGGCGGCAGCGGCGGCGGTGGCGGAGACGGCGGCGGTGGCGGCGACGGTCGGCAGACGGCGGTGCGTGGCGGGCATGGACGGGACTCCTCGGCTCCGGGAACGGCGCAGCCGGTCGCGCACCGTGCTCTGGACGCTAGGAGCCGGGCCCCGGGGCGGCGATCGGGGCCGGGTGAACGGGTGAGGCCGCTGGCCCGCCCGGGGGGCCCGGAGCGGAGCAGCGGCGTGTCGCGTTTACGCCCCGGTGGCGCGGCGCGATGCGACGCGGCGCGCCGCGAGAAGCGCGCGGTGCGGGGACGCGCGTGCGGGGGCGCACGGCGTGGGGACGCGCGGCGTGGAGGCCGCGGCGTGGTAGGTGTGCGGGGTGGGGCGCGGCCCTCGGCTCAGGAGGCCGGGACCGGAACCGGGACCGGGCGGCGCACCATGTACGCCGCCAGGCCGCCCGCGCCGAAGAGGGCGATCACCGATACCGCCGTGCCGAGCCAGGTCGCGCCGAGCCACTGGGTGCCGTAGTAGCCGAGCGACACGCTGTAGCCCGCCCAGGCCATGCCGGCCAGCAGGGACCACGGCAGGAACTCGCGCACCTCGCGGTGGCGCTTGCCCGCGCCCAGCGAGACCACCGAGCGGCCGGCCGGAGCGAAGCGGGCGATCACCACGAGGGCGCCGCCGCCGCGGGCCAGCGCCACACCCAGCCGCTCCTGGGCGCGGCTGAGCCGGCGCGAGCGGCCGATGGCCCGGTCGAGCCAGTCCCCGCCGCGGCGGCCCGCCCGGTACGCGGCCAGGTCGCCCAGCACCGAAGCGCTGGTAGCTACGGCGAGCAGTGGCAGGATGTCGGGCACCTGTCCCGGCACCGCGACGGGCGTCCCGCCTCCGGTGGCCGCCGCGGCGGCCGCGGCGATCACCAGGACACCGCTCGGCAGTACGGGCAGGAAGACGTCGAGGAGCACGGAAAGTGCCACCACGGCGTAGATCCACGGGCTCGTGGTCAGCGACCCCACAGTCTCAAACAAAACGGACTCCCCAGTCCAAGTGACGTGCTTCAGCGTTTGAAGCGCCGCGACGTCGCGGGGGAGCGGCAGGGGCGGCTGACAGCCATACAGCGTACGCCGCACACAGACACCCTGCGTCCCCGGGGCACCTCCTGTGTCACGTTCACTGTCACACCCGCGCGCACACCCCCTCGCGCACCCCATGCCACATGGCCTGTCGGATTCGTGTCAGGGCTCTCGCGTGAGGCCCGCCACACGGCTGCCCTGCCGCGCGCTCAGTCCCCGGTCAGCTCGCGGTCCAGCACGGTCACCAGCCGCGCCTCGCCCCGCCGCAGGCGCCGCTTGTGCGCCTGGTCCAGCCGCAGCCGCGCCGTACGCCCCACCAGGGCCAGGGTCATCAGCTGATTGCCGAACCAGGGCCCGCCCGTACGCCGCCAGCTCAGCGGCGGCCGGCCCGTACGCCCGTGCCGGGACAGCCCGCGCCCCAGCCACCGCCCGGCGCGCGACCAGCCGAGCCGGAAGCCCAGCTTCACCGCGGTGTGGATCGAGTTGTGCACCGGGGAGCAGGTCAGCTGGAAGACCCGGGCCGTGCTGGGTATTCGGGGCTCGGCCACATACGCGTGATGAACGTCTCCCGACAGCACGCAGACCGTCGCCGGAGCCCGCGGGCCCGTCCCCACCTGCTCGATCAGGTCACTCAGAGCCTCGAAGGAGGCCGGGAAGGCCGCCCAGTGCTCCAGATCACTGCGCCGTCGCAGGTCTTCCGCGATCCGCGCCCAGCGCGGCCCCCGCTCGCCGCGGCACAGCGCCGCGTTCCACACCTCGGCGTCATGGATCAGCGGCGGCATCAGCCAGGGCAGCGAGGAGCCGATCAGCAGGTGGTCGTAGCTCCCGTGCCCCTCCATGGCGTTGTCCCGGACCCACTGGTGCTCCGCCGGATCGAGCATCGCCCGCCCGTCCTCCGCCAGCACCCGCGCGGCCCGCGTGTCCACCATCAGCAGCCGGGTCCGGCCGAAGTCCCGGCGGTAGCTCCAGCGGACGCCGGCCGGGTCGGTATCGGCCGCGGACGCGAAGGCGCGCAGGGCCTCCGTCCCGTCCGGGGTCTCGCGGACCGCCGCGTAGAGCGGGTCGGCGTCGAGCTCGGCGGGGGAGAGATTCCCCAGGTGCTGGTGGACCCAGTACGACATGAGCGCGCTGAGGATCCGCTCCCGCCACCACGGGGCGGCCCGCATCTCCGCCAGCCAGGCGGCGCTGGTGTTCCAGTCGTCACACACGTCGTGGTCGTCGAATATCTGCAGGCTGGGCACGGTCGAGAGCAGCCAGCGGATCTCCGGGTCCAGCCAGGATTCGTAGTAGAGCCGGGTGTACTCCTCGTAGTCCGCGACCTGCGCTCCGGGAGCCTCGCGCAGGTCCCGGCGGGCCGCGAGCCACCGTCTGGTCTGCTGGGACAGCTGGTCGGCGTAGACCTGGTCGCCCAGCAGGAGCAGTACATCGGGCCGCTCCGCGCCGGGATCGGCGGCGAGCCGGGCGGCGAGGGTGTCGAGGGCGTCCGCGCCGTGCGGACCGCGGCGGCCGGCGGGCGGGGCGGCCTGGCGGCAGGACCCGAAGGTGACCCGCAGCCCCGGGCCCGCACCCGGGCGCCCGCGGCCCGGCGCCGCCGGGGTGCTGATGGTGCTCGCGGGGAAGCCGCTGTCGGGCAGCGGCCACACCAGGACCCCGTCGAGCAGCACCTCGTACGCCGTGGTGGCGCCCGGGGTCAGGCCGGTCACCGGCACCAGCGCGTAGTGATGACCGGCTATCTGGAACGTGCGCGCGCTACCGCTCGCGCCGTCGGCGCAGCGCACCTCGGCCGTGGACGGGCGGTCGGACTCGACCCATATCGTCGCCGAGGTGCCCGTGTCCCAGTCGACGTACCGCAGCAGTGGTCCCAGCCGCAATCCGGTCATGCAACTCCCCCTCCTCCATGTCCCCTTGCATCAAGGTACGACGTGGCGGAGGGGGAGCGGTTCCCCCTGGCGGGGGAGATCGAATCCCCTGACGGGGGAGAGTGCGGGGGGCGCCGAGGGGAGGTCAGCAGCCGTTGAGGACGTTCGTCAGGGCGGTCTTCTCGGCGGAGTCGATGCTCAGGTCCCAGTACTGCTTCACGTTCACCCACATGCGGACGTACGTACAGCGGTAGTCGGTCCGCGACGGCAGCCAGGCGGCCGGGTCCTTGTCGCCCTTGGCCTGGTTGACGTTGTCGGTCACGGCTATCAGCTGGGGGCGGGTCAGATCGTTGGCGAACTGCTGCCGCTTGGCGGTGGTCCAGGAACTGGCCCCCGAGCGCCAGGCCTCGGCGAGCGGGACCATGTGGTCGATGTCCAGGTCCGAGGCGGCGGTCCAGGTGGCGCCGTCGTACTCGGAGTACCAACTTCCGCTGACGGCGGCGCAGGAGGAGTCCTGGACCACGTTCACGCCGTCGCGCTTGAGGACGACCTCGCGGGTGTTGCAGGCGCCGGACTGGGTGATCCAGTGGGGGAAGAGGGCGCGGCTGTAACCGCTGGAGGAACCTTCCGCCTTGGGGGTCACCGTGGCCAGGTACGCGCGGGCCGCGGCGGCGCTGATGGGTGCGGGCGGGGCGGCCTGGGCGGCCGGGGCGTTCACGAGGGTGGCGATGGACGCGAGGGCGGCGAGCGTCGCGGCTGAGGCGAGCATGCCAACGTGACGCGCGTAGACGGCGGGCATGAAGAGCTCCCTTGAGGTGGGGGGCGTGGCCGTACGGCCCCGGCGGGGCCCGGCCATGGTCGCGGCGCCGGGTTTCGCGGGGATGGGCGCCAGGTGACAGCCTGGCGACATGAGCACGTCACATCAAGGTGTGCAACTGTGGTGAATGAAGCGGAAGTTGTGATTCCGGGGGAGGAGTGGGGGTGGGAGTGGGGGTGAGGGCGGTGGTGGGGGTGGGGGTGGGGGTGGCTGAGGTTCGGGGTGCGGGTGCGGGTGCGGGGCGTGGGGTGCGGCGCGTGGGGTACCTCGGGTGGGGTGACCAGCGGTACGGCCTGTGGTGTGGCCTGTGGCGTGGAGGGGAGCGATCGGGACCAAGGGCCTATTTCGGGTGGGGCCGGGGGTCGCGTACGCTGGTCCGTGCAGAAGGGGAGTAGCTCTTCGCCGGACCGTCGACATACTGCTGGGTCACCCCAGCCGGCGCCCGGAGGCAGGCCGCGTCAGCGGTCGGCCAGCGAGACCTTCGGCCGCAGTGTCCTGTTTGCACACAGGGCGCCGCCGTGCCGAAGCGACCCCTGAAACATCCAGGTCTCTCGGTCCCGATGGCGTCCTGCCCGACCGATTGAGGTTTCACCCCGTGATCAGCTTCAGCATTCTGGCGATCGCATTCGGCGTCGTCTTCCTCGCCGAACTCCCCGACAAGACGGCCCTGGCCGGGCTGATGCTCGGTACGCGCTACCGCGCTTCCTACGTCTTCGTGGGCGTGGCCGCGGCCTTCGCGGTGCACGTGGCGTTGGCCATCGCCGCCGCCAGTGTCCTGACCCTGTTGCCGCACCGGCTCGTGCAGGCGGTCGTCGGCGTCTTGTTCCTCGCGGGCGCGGCGATGCTGCTCCTGAAGAAGAAGGAGGAGGACGAGGAGGTCAAGGAGCCCGCCGACCAGTCCTTCTGGAAGGTCTCGGGGGCGGGCTTCATGCTGATCCTCGTCGCCGAGTTCGGTGACCTGACGCAGATCATGACGGCCAACCTCGCGGCCCGGTACGACGACCCCCTTTCGGTCGGCATCGGTGCCGTGCTGGCGCTGTGGGCGGTCGCGGGGATCGGGATCGTGGGCGGGCGCACGCTGATGAAGTACATCCCGCTGCGGCTGATCACGAAGGTTGCGGCGTGCGTGATGGCCGCGCTGGCCGTGTTCTCGCTGTACGAGGCGATTGTGGGGTGAGGGGGGTGCCCGGGGCTGCCTGGTGGGGGTGGCTTGCCGCGGGGGCCGGTCCCGGCCCGGTCCTGGCCCGGTCCTGGCCCGGTCCTGGGTTCCGGGGGGTCGGGGCGGGTCCCGGGTCCCGGGCCCTGGGTTCCGGAGCCCGGGTTTGGGCGGGTCCCGGGCCTCGGGCGGGGTGCCGGTGCCGGCTGGCGGGGGTGGCCCTTGCCTCCGGCGGCGCCTCAAACGCCGGCGAGGCTGGATTTGGCTGGGCCTGAGCCTCTGCGTGGCGCGGGATTTGGCGGGGCCTGAGCGTCTGCGTGGCGTGGGATTTGGCGGGGCCTGAGCGTCTGCGTGGCGTGGGATTTGGCTGGGCCTGAGCGTCTGCGTGGCGTGGGATTTGGCTGGGCCTGAGCCTCTGCGTGGCGATGGATTTGGCGGGGCTTGGTTGTCGGCGCTGCGCTGGTTGTGGCGAGGCCTGAGGGTCGGCGTGGTCGGTGGAGGGGGGTGGGGGATGGAAGGGGCTGGACCTCAACCGCGGTTGACTTTTTAGGGTTCCGGTATCGAGCGATCTTGGAACGCGAACGGAGTCCCGTCATGGAGTACTCGCACGACGATGCCGAACTGATCCGGCAGCCCATCGGCTACTGGAGCTGGGCCGCCTACGACGCGGTCGTCAGCCGCACTCGGGGCGCGCTCGTGCAGATCGGGACCAGTCAGCCGCAGTGGTGGGTCCTGGCCCAGGTCGCCCGGGCCGGGGAGGTGAAGAGCCGCGCCGAGGTTATCGAGACCCTGCGGGGCTACCTCACCGTGGGCGCGGAGGCCGTGTCCGAGGAGATCGACACGACCATCGCCCTGGGGTGGATCACGCAGGACCCCGAGGGGTACCTGGGGCTGACGGCGGCGGGGCGGACGTTCTACGAGCGGGCCGCGGCCCTGCAGGACGACTTGTGGCGGGAGCGCCACGCGGGCATCTCGGACGAGGAGTACCGCACCACGCTGAAGGTGCTGCAGCGGTTCATCCACAACGTGGGCGGCCGGGCCTGGCACCAGTAATGAGGTGCCGAGCCGCCGGAGCTATGCGGCCGGGGTCGCCGTGATGTGGAAGGCGCCCTCGGGGGCCGGGGTGATGTGGATCCCGGTCAGGTCGTGGACGTGGGCCGTGGGGGAGTGGGACGCGGCGCGGGGGCCCACGCCGATGACGCGCATGCCTGCCGCGAGGCCCGCGGCGATGCCTGCCGCGGAGTCTTCGAAGACGACGCAGTCGGCCGGGTCCACGCCCAGTTCGGCGGCGCCCTTGAGGAAGCCCTCCGGGTCCGGCTTGCTGGCCGACACCGACTCGGCCGTCACGCGGATCCGCGGCATCGGGAGGCCCGCCGCGGTCATCCGGACCGTGGCCAGTGCCAGGTCCGCGGAGGTGACCAGGGCGTGCGGGAGGTCTTCGATGGCCGCCATGAACGCGGCCGCGCCGCCGACCGGGACCACGCCGTCGGTGTCGGCGGTTTCGCGGGCGAGCATCACGGCGTTCTCGGCGTGGTTGTCCGCCATCGGGCGCTCCGGGAGCAGGATCGCCATCGTGGCGTAGCCCTGGCGGCCGTGCACCACCTTGATGACCTCGTGCGGGTCCAGCCCGTGCGTCACAGCCCATTCGCGCCAGCAGCGCTCGACCACCGCGTCGGAGTTGACGATCGTGCCGTCCATGTCCAGGAGCAGCGCCTTGGCCGTGAGGACGACCGGGGCGGAGGGGGTGGGGGCGCCGGCGAGGGTGGTCGCGGCGGTGGTGGTGCTGGCCGGCATCAGGGGTCTCCAGACAGGGCGCGGCGGTGGGGGAAAACAAAACAAGTGGCTCCGCCTACCGGTCAGGGTATGCAGGCGGAGCCACTTTGTTTCGCCAGGATACAAAACATGCGGGCCATTGGGCCAGTCAAGTGACCAAGGTCTCCCGACAGGCCGTAACGGGCCACACCGCTCAGGATGGAGATGTCCTACCGGCCGGTCCCCGAGGAGAAGCCGATGGCCCAGGAAGTGACCACGTCGGCCGTGGACCCGGTCCCCGGCCCGGGCGCCGAACGCGCGTCCCGCGACGTACTCGTCTCCATCGGCGCGCTGCTGCTCGGCCTGCTGATCGCCTCGCTCGACCAGACCATCGTCTCCACCGCCCTGCCGACGATCGTCAGCGACCTCGGCGGCATGGAGCACCTGTCCTGGGTCGTCACCGCCTACATGCTCGCCTCCACCGCCGCGACACCCCTGTGGGGCAAGCTCGGCGACCAGTACGGGCGCAAGAAGCTCTTCCAGGCGGCCATCGTCCTGTTCCTGATCGGTTCCGCCCTCTGCGGTCTCGCCCAGAACATGCCGCAGCTCATCGGATTCCGGGCCCTGCAAGGCCTCGGCGGCGGCGGGCTGATGGTGCTGTCGATGGCGATCGTCGGCGACATCGTCCCGCCCCGGGAACGCGGCAAGTACCAGGGGCTCTTCGGGGCCGTCTTCGGCGCGACCAGCGTGCTCGGACCGCTGCTGGGCGGCCTGTTCGTGGACAACCTGTCCTGGCGGTGGGTCTTCTACATCAACCTCCCCATCGGCCTCGTCGCGCTCGCCGTGATCGCCGCGGTCCTGCACATCCCCAAGCGGTCCTCCCGGCACACGATCGACTACCTCGGCACCTTCCTCGTCGCCTCCGTCGCCACCTGCCTGGTGCTCGTCGCCTCGTTCGGCGGAACCTGGGGCTGGAGCTCGGCGCGGATCATCGGCCTCGCCCTGCTCGGGGTGCTGCTGCTCGTCGCGTTCCTGCTCGTCGAGCGCCGCGCCGCCGAACCCGTCCTGCCGCTCGGACTCTTCCGGATCCGGACCTTCACGCTCTGCTCGCTGATCAGCTTCATCGTCGGCTTCGCGATGTTCGGCGCGATGGTCTACCTGCCGACCTTCCTCCAGGTCGTCCAGGGCGTCTCGCCCACCATGTCCGGCGTCCACATGCTGCCGATGGTGCTCGGCCTGCTGCTCTCCTCCACCGCCTCGGGCCAGATCGTCAGCCGCACCGGGCGCTGGAAGGTCTTCCCCATCGTCGGCACCGCCATCACCGCCGTCGGGCTGCTGCTCCTGCACCAGCTGCACCGCACCAGCTCCACCTGGCAGATGAGCTGGTACTTCTTCGTCTTCGGCGTCGGCCTCGGCCTGGTCATGCAGGTACTGGTCCTGGCGGTGCAGAATTCGGTCAGCTACGCCAACCTCGGCGTCGCCACCTCCGGCGCGACCTTCTTCCGCTCCATCGGAGCCTCCTTCGGCGTCGCCGTCTTCGGCACGATCTTCACCAACCGGCTCGACGAGAAGCTCGTCTCCGCCCTCACCGGCGTCCAGCTGCCACCCGGCACGGCGGCCGCGCTCAAGGCCGACCCCCGCGCCATCGCCGCCCTGCCCGCGGCGCTGCGGCCGCGGGTCCTCGACGCCTACGCGACCTCCATCACGGACGTCTTCCTCTACGCCGTCCCCGTCGTCCTCCTGGCCTTCGTCGTCGCCTGGTTCCTGAAGGAGGACAAGCTGCGCGGCTCGGTGACCGCCCCCGACGTGACGGAAACCCTCGCCTCCAACCCCGTACAGCGCTCATCGCACGACGAGGTCGCCCGGGCGCTGTCGGTCCTCGGCACCAGGGAGGGCCGCCGGCACGTCTACGAGAACATCACCGTGAAGGCGGGCTTCGACCTGCTGCCGGCCGCCAGCTGGCTGCTGCTGCGGATGAGGAAGTACGGCTCGGTCGAGCCCGCCATGCTCGCGGAACGCACGAGCGTGCCCATCAAGGTGATCACCGACGCCGCCCGCCAGGTCGAAGAGCGCGGGCTCGCCGTCCGGAACGGGATCCCGCTGGTCCTGACCGAGCCGGGGCGCGCGGCGGCCGTGCGGCTGGCCGACGCGCGGCAGGAGTCGCTCGCCGAGCTGCTCGGCGACTGGTGGGGCCCCGACCGCCCCACCGACCTGATCAAGCTGGTCGCCGAGCTCAACGCCGAGCTGTGCGGTTCCGACGCGGAGGAGCCCTACGACGCCCTGCCGCGCCGCGACCACGACGCCCGCTGAGCCCCTGGCCCGCTGATCCCCCGCCCCCCGTCCCCCTCCCGCCCCGCCCCCGTCCCCCTGCCCTCCATCCCCTCGCCGTCAGGGGCGTTGTTTGCCGAACCAGTGCTGGGCGTACGGGCTGTCGTTGTACGCGGGGATCTCGTCGTAGCCGTGCTTCGCGTAGAGGGCGCGGGCCTCCACCAGGTCGGAGCGCGTGTCCAGGACGACCCGGCGGGTGCCCATCGCCCAGGCCAGGGCCTCCAGTGCCGCGAGCACGGCCGCGCCGCCGCCCGTGCCGCGGGTGCGCGGATCGACGTACACCCGGGTCAGCTCTGCGGTCTCCGGGTCCAGCAGCCGTATGCCACCGCACGCCAGCGGCTCGCCCCCCAGGCGGCCGACCAGGAACTCCCCCGTGGGCAGGACGAGGTCGTCGTCCGGGAAGTCCACGATCAGCGCCTCGTCTATCTCGGCCTCCGTCATCGTGCGGTGGTAGTACCGCCCGGCGAGTTCCGCGTAGTACGCGCGGCGCAGGACGACCGAGTCGGGGGCCGAGTACGGCTCCGGAACGACCGACCACCCCGCGATGCCGCCGCCACCACTGCCGCCGACACCGACACCGACACCGACACCGACACCGACACCGACCCCGCCACTGACACCGCTCTTCGTGCTCTCCATTGCGCCATTCTGGAGGGTGGGGCGGCTGCTCCGCGTGGAATATCCACAGTGCCGGGCTGATGATAGGAAAAAGGGCAAACCACCCCGTCCCCCCACCACCAAAGGGTGTGAACGCCATGTCGGAGCACCCCGACTGCGCCCTGATCCGCCGCGGCTACGAGGCCTTCGGCGCGGGCGACATGGAGACCATGGCCACTCTCATGACGGCCGACGTCATCCACCACGTCCCCGGCAGCAGCCCGCTGTCCGGGCACCACAAGGGCCGGGAAGCCGTCCTCGACTACTACCGGCGCCTCGGCACCGAGACGAAGGGCACCATGCGGGTGGACCTGGAGACGGTGCTCGCCGATGGCCGGGGGCACGTCATCTCCGTCCACCACTCACGCGCCGACCGCGGCGACCGCGGGATCGAGATGCGCGGAGGGCTCTTCTTCACCCTCGTCGGCAACAAGATCACCGACATTGACGAGTGCGTGGCGGACATCGACGAATCCGACGCCTTCTGGAGCTGAGCCGAGCTGAGCCGAGCTGAGTCGCACTGAGCCGAGCTGAGTCGCACTGAGCTGAGCCGAGTAGAGCCGGGTAGCGGCGGCCTCGGCATACTTCGGCTTGCCGACCCGACCCGGCCCGGCCCGACCGGCCCAGCCCAGCCCAGCCCCCCAGCGTCAGCCCTGCTTCGGTGCCGTCTGCTGCACGACCTCGAACGACCACACCTGCGACGCCGTCGCCGCCGGCTTCGGCCGCTCCCCGCCGGCCGGCCCGCCACCCTGGCCGCCCCCCTGGTGCGCCGCCTTCATGGGCCCCTCCATCCACGCCTGGAAGTCCGCCTCCGAACGCCACCTGGTGTACACGAGGTACTGATCCGTGCCCTCGACGGGACGCAGCAGCTCGAACCACTCGAACCCGTCCGAACCCTCCACGGCACCCGCCCGCGAGGCGAACCGCCGCTCCAGTACTTCCCGCTGCTCCGCGGGCACGGACAGTGCGTTGATCTTCACGATGCTCATGCTCGCCATCCTAGGTATCGCATGCGGGATATCGTCGTCCCGGGTAATTCATCGCGGCAGCCAGGCGAAGTCACGGTTGCAGTCAACAAGGGCGGGAGGCCGGCGGGGCGTGGCCAACGCGGCGGAGCACAGCGGTGTCAACGGACATGCCGGAGTCATAGGCGGTGGTGGGAGCGGCGGCAGACTGGGCGCCGCACGCCTCGTGCTGTGGGCACTGGCGGGTCTCCTGGCCCTCAGACAGGCGTCCGCCGTGCTGCGCGTGCCGCCCGGCGAGTGGCTCACGGGCCTCTACCTGCCCGGACTGCCGGGCTCGCTCTACGACGCCGGCCAGTTCACCGGCACCCCCTTCGCGGGCCTCGTCCTCAAGCCATTGGTCGGGCTCGCCGACCAGTCGCTCGAGGTCGCCTGGACCTGCGTGACCCTGCTGTTCGTCGCCGCCATCGGGCTGGTGGCGGCGCGGGGCCTGCCGGATCCGGTGCCCCGGCGCACCGCGCTGCTGGCCGCGCCCGTGCTGGTCGCCCTGATGATGGTCTCGCTGCCCGTCCGCGAGGCCGCCTCGCCGGGTCAGACCGCCGTGCTGCCGGTGCTGCTGGTGCTGCTCGCCTTCTTCCGGGTGCCCGGTGAGCGCCCGGCGGGCTTCCTGATGGGCCTCGCCGCCGCGCTCCAGCCCGCGCTGCTGCTCTTCGCGCCGCTGCTGTGGCTCACGGGCCGCCGCCCCACCGCGCGCACCGCCGGGACCACCTTCGCCGCGTGCACCCTGCTGTCCTGGGCCGCGCTGCCGCACGACTCCTGGACGTACTGGATCCACCACCTGGCCGGCACCGGCCTCGGCGGCAGCCCCAGCGGCCTCGCCAACCAGTCCGTGCACGGCGCGCTGCTGCGGCTCGGTCTGTCGGGCCCCGCCGAGGTCCTGCTGTACGTCGCCCTCGCGGCCGGTATCGCCTGGCTCGGCCTGCGCCGCGCGGCCCGCTACGCCCGCGACGGGCAGCTGCTCCTCGCCGTCGCGATCACCGGCTGCGTGGCCGTCGCCGTGTCGCCGACCGGCTGGCGGTACCAGCTGCTGTGGGTGCTGCTCGCGGTGGCGGGCAAGGTCGGCAAGCGGGCCGCGGACCGGCCGGTGTGGCCGGTCGCCGTGATCCTCGCCATGACCCTGCCGAGCGACATGCTGCTGCCGAACATGGCCGTACTGGCGCCCGTACGGGACAACGTGCTGCTGCTGGCGGCCCTCGCCGCCGCCTGCGCGGTGCCGTTCCTGCCCCGCAGCTCGCCGTACTGGCGCGAGCCCGTCGCGACCGCCTACGCGCGCCCCGCGGCCGCCCGTTGGTCGCGGATCCCGCTGCTGCCGTTCTGGCGGCGCGTACTGGCGCGCCCCAACCTGCTGCTGGAACTCCTGCTGATACGGGTCGGCTACTCGCTGTACTCCTACATCCGCGCCGCCGCGCCCACCAGCCGCTCGCTCGCCGAGGGCAACGGAGCCCAGATCCTCTCCGCCGAGCGGGCCCTGGGCATCGACATCGAGCACACCGTGAACCACGCCGTGGTGAGCGTCCGCTGGCTGGAGGCGTTCTTCAACTTCTACTACACCTCCTTCCACTTCGTGGTCCCGCTGACCATCCTGGCCGTCCTGTACTGGCGCCGCCCCGCCGACTACCGCTGGGCCCGCGCCTCGCTGGGGCTGGCGACCGTCCTCGCGCTCTTCGGGTTCTGGCTGTACCCGCTGGCTCCGCCGCGGCTCATGCCCGACCTCGGGTTCATCGACACCGTGCACGGCGTACAGGACCTGGCGAACCCGCAGTACGGCGCGATGACCGCGATCTCCAACCAGTACGCGGCGATGCCCTCGCTGCACTTCGGCTGGTCGCTGTGGTGCGGGATCGTGATCGTCGTCCTGGCGCCCAAGGGGTGGCAGAAGCTGCTCGGGGTCCTGCATCCCGTGATCACGGTGTGCGCGATCATCGCGACCGCCAACCACTGGGTGCTCGACGCGGTGGGCGGCGCGACCGTCGTCACCGCCGGTTTCGGGCTCGTGTACGTCCTCTCCGGGCCCCGCGGCGCCGCCCTGGCGGCCGGAGCGGCCGGACCGGCCGTCCCCGGGCCCCGGATACCGGCGCGGCTCGCCCGGACGGGCGGCGGCGGGAGCGGCGACGGCGACAGCGGCGACGGCAGTGGCAGCGGCGGCGGCAGCCGCACGGCGGGGGCGCGCAGCCGGGCGTGACGCGGCGAAGGGGCGCCGGAGCGGTGGGTCCACACCCGCTCCGGCGCCCCTTCGGTGGATCGTCGCGTCCTGTCAGGATCCGCCCGGCGGCCCCACCGCGCCAGTCGGCGGCCGCGGACCCGGACGTGCAATCGGACCCCGACTCGGACCCCGACTCCGACTCCGGCTCCGACCCAGACTCCGACCCGGGAGACCGTGCGACGGCAGGGGCCTGGGCGTGGGAGGTGGGGCCCCTGCCGCCCCGCCGGATCAGCCGTGGCTCACCCGGAGTTCCTTGATCCCGTTGAGCCAGGCGGCGCGCAGCCGCCGCGGCTGCGGTCCCGTCAGGCGCAGGTCCGGCAGGGCGTCGGCCAGCGCGTTGAAGATCAGGTCGATCTCCATGATGGCCAGGGACTTGCCGAGGCAGAAGTGCGGCCCGCCGCCGCCGAAGCCCAGGTGCGGGTTCGGGTCGCGCGTGATGTCGAAGACGTCCGGGTTCTCGAAGACCTCCGGGTCGTGGTTGGCGGAGGAGTAGAACATCCCCACCCGGTCGCCCGCCTTGATCTTCTGGCCGCCCAGCTCGGTGTCCTGGGTGGCGGTGCGCTGGAAGGACACCACGGGCGTGGCCCAGCGCACGATCTCCTCGGCAGCGGTCGAGGGCCGGGTCGCCTTGTACAGCTCCCACTGCTCGGGGTGGCTGAGGAAGGCGTGCATGCCGTGGCTGATCGCGTTGCGCGTGGTCTCGTTGCCCGCGACCGCCAGGAGCAGGACGAAGAAGCCGAATTCGTCCGAGCCCAGGTTGCCCTGGCCCTCGGCGGCGACGAGCTGGGTGACGATGTCCTTGGCCGGGCACTCCTTGCGCTCGGCGGACAGGTTCATGGCGTAACCGATGAGTTCCATCGCCGCCGTGGAGCCGACCTCCTCGGTGATCGCGTACTCCGGGTCGTCGTACGCGATCATCTTGTTCGACCAGTCGAAGATCCGAGCGCGGTCCTCCTGCGGTACGCCGATCAGCTCGGCGATGGCCTGGAGCGGGAGTTCGCAGGCGACCTGGGTGACGAAGTCGAAGCTCCCGTCGGCCGAGGCGCCGGCCGCCGCGGCCGCCTCCTCGGCGATCTTCGAGGCCCGGGCGCGCAGGGCCTTCTCCAGGCCGCGGATCGCCCGCGGGGTGAAGCCGCGCTGCACGATCTGGCGGACGCGGGTGTGTTCCGGCGGATCCATGTTCAGCATGATCAGGCGCTGGGCATCGATCTGTTCGCGCTGGATGTGCTCGTTGAAGCGGATGATCGCGGTGTTGGTGGTGGAGGAGAACAGCTCCGGGTGCGTGGACACGTACTTGACGTCCGCGTGCCGGGTGACGACCCAGTAGCCCTCGTCGTCGAAGCCGGTGATGCCCCGGGTCTGCGGGCACCACCACACCGGTGCGGTCTGCCGAAGCTGCGCGAACTCCGGGAAGGGGACGCGGACTTGGAGCAGATCGGGGTCGGTGGCGTCGAAGCCGTCGGGCAGCGCGGGGCAGGACATTCGGCAACTCCAAGGTCTGACGGCCCATCAGAAGTTGGCTTGAAGGTAGTAACGAGTTCTAGAAGTGACAAGGGTAGGCGCGGCAACTGTTGCGTGTGGAATCCGTGCAAGCCGTGTGCAAGACCCTTGCGTGCAGGGCCCGCAGGTCATAAAACTGCCAGAGAACTAGAACGCGTACTAGTTCAGGCGCGCCGCCGGGACGGCCCGCCGCTGTGAAGGAGAGGACGAGCTCATGGCCGCGGAACCCGTCATCGTCGAAGCCGTACGCACGCCCATCGGCAAGCGGGGTGGCGCGCTCGCCAACCTCCACCCCGCCTACCTGCTCGGTGAGACCTACCGCGAGCTGCTCGCCCGTACGGGAATCCAGCCCGACTGCGTCGAACAGATCGTCGGCGGCACCGTCACCCACGCCGGCGAACAGTCGATGAACCCGGCCCGCAACGCCTGGCTCGCGATGGGCCTGCCGTACGAGACCGCCGCGACCACCGTGGACTGCCAGTGCGGCAGCTCGCAGCAGGCCAACCACATGGTCGCCAACATGATCTCCGGCGGTGTCATGGACATCGGCATCGCCTGCGGCGTCGAGGCCATGAGCCGGGTGCCGCTCGGCTCCGGCTCCAAGCACGGGCCGGGCAAGCCCTTCCCGGACGAGTGGAACGTCGACCTCCCCAACCAGTTCGAGGCCGCCGAGCGGATCGCCCGCCACCGCGGCCTGACCCGCGAGGACGTCGACCGCCTCGGCGTCCTCTCCCAGCAGCGGGCCGCCACCGCCTGGGCCGAGGAGCGCTTCAAGCGGGAGACCTTCGCCGTCCAGGTGCCGACCACCGAGGCCGAGCAGGCCGCCGGACAGGGCATGTGGCGCCTGGTCGACCGCGACGAGGGGCTGCGCGACACCAGCATGGAGGCGCTGGCCCGGCTCAAGCCCGTCATGCCGACCGCCGTGCACACCGCCGGGAACTCCTCACAGATATCCGACGGCGCCTGCGCCGTGATGTGGGCCTCGCGCAAGATGGCCCGCGCGCTCAAGCTCAAGCCGCGCGCCCGGATCGTCGCGCAGACCCTGGTCGGCGCCGACCCGCACTACCACCTGGACGGACCGATCGACGCGACCCGCGCGGTCCTCGGCAAGGCCGGGATGTCCCTCAAGGACATCGACCTCGTCGAGATCAACGAGGCCTTCGCCTCCGTCGTCCTCAGCTGGGGGCGGGTCTTCGAACAGGACATGGAGAAGGTCAACGTCAACGGCGGGGCGATCGCGCTCGGCCACCCGGTCGGGGCCACCGGCGCCCGCCTGATCACCACCGCGCTGCACGAGCTGGAGCGCCGCGACAAGGAATTCGCGCTGATCACGATGTGTGCGGGCGGCGCGCTCGCCACCGGCACGATCATCCAGCGCCTCTGAGCCCCGTGGGCCCTCGCGCCCCCGTGGGATGGGAAACAGAAGGCCCCGGCGGCCGGACCTGGGGAGGTCGGCCGTCGGGGCCTTCGCGCGCGGGTCGCCCGGCGCGGGGTCGTTCGTCTGCTGCCTGGGCCGGCTTAGTACCAGTGGTGGCTGGACCAGAAGTTCCACGCGCCGACGGGGCTGCCGTAGCGGGAGTTCATGTAGTCCAGGCCCCACTTGATCTGGGTGGCCGGGTTGGTCTTCCAGTCCGAGCCCGCCGAGGCCATCTTCGAGGCCGGCAGGGCCTGGACCAGGCCGTACGCACCGGAAGAGGCGTTCGTGGCCGTGTGGTCCCAGCCGCTCTCACGGGAGACGATCTTGGCGAACGCCGCGAACTGGGCCGGGTCCTTGATCATCTGCTGCGCGATGGACTTCGCGTCCATCGGGGCCGCCTGAGCGGGAACCGTGGTGAGCATGGAACCGGCCACGCCCAGAGCGAGCACGGTACCGGCGAAGGTCTTCTTGGAGGCGGCGATGCGGCGGATGACGGCGTTGGACACGGAAAGCCTTCCGTAGGGAACAGGGACGGTCGCTCGCATGCCGAAGACATGCGTGAGCCACTCACGCAAAGGAGAGGGGTTCGTCGGGCGGGGGGTGAAGCACCCCTGCCGCCGTGGCGACAACACCAGTTAGCCAGGCCGGAGAGGGGCCTGGCAACGCCCCCTCTTACTAGTGGAGGTAGCGGCCGGGGCTGAACGGCCCCCGCCGGGGGGTTCGGGAACGGCGCAGGTGGGAGCCTGTACGAAGGGGTGGATATGGAACGATTAAGGACTACTATCCCGGGCCGTATGTGACCTAGGTCCTGTGGGGCGGGTCACCGCTCAGCGGCCCGGATCTCACCCTCCGTGTCCGCGCGTACCTCATTTGGTGTGTGTCCCGGGCCACTTCCAGCCCCAGAATCGAAGGCGACAGGCGCTTCGAAGGCAGCTTTCCTCGTCGCCCGGCGCAGCGCCTTCAGCAGGGTGGCGCCCAGCGTCAGGGTCAGTACGACGGTCAGCGCGGCCCGGCCCAGGTCCCAGCCCAGCGAGGTGGCCAGGCAGTACGCCAGGAACCGCGCGAGGTTCGCGCCCACCGGATCGCCGGGGTGGAAGGAGACCCCCTGGCCCATGCCCTGCAGGATCACCCAGCCCTGGAGGTTCATGACCGTGCCGTAGGCGAAGGACCCGAGGAACCCGTACGCCGCCAGCATCACCAGCTCCGCCCGCCCCCGGATCCGGTCCGGGCCCGGCAGCAGCCCGGCGCCCAGCGCGAACCAGCCCAGCGCCAGCATCTGGAACGGCATCCACGGCCCCACACCGCCCGTGAGCAGCGCCGACGCGAACATCGTCACGGACCCCAGGACGAAACCGAAGCCGGGCCCGAGCACCCGGCCGCTCAGCACCATCAGGAAGAACATGGGCTCCAGGCCGGCCGTCCCCGCGCCCAGGGGTCTGAGCGCGGCCCCCACGGCCGCCAGGACGCCGAGCATGGCCACGGCCTTCGCGTCCATGCCGTTGTCGGCGATCGTCGCGACCACGACGGCGACCAGGAGCGGCAGCAGGGCCGCGAACAGCCAGGGGGCGTCCTGAGAGTGCGCGAGCCCGGACCGGCCGTCCGCGAGCAGGGGCCAGCCGAAGGCGGCGATGCCGACGAGGGTGACGAGGACCAGGGCGGCGGCGCCGCGGGGGCCGATGCGGACGGGGCGGGTCGCGGGGCGGGTCACGGGGCCGGTCGCGGAGCGGGTCACGGCGCACCGTCCCGGGCCAGGGCTTCGGCGACCTGGGAGACGGTGAGCCAGGGGGCCGGGGCCAGGATCTTCGCGACCTGCGGGGCGAAGGCGGGGGAGGAGACGACCACCTCGGCCGTCGGGCCGTCCGCGACGATCTCGCCCCCGGCCAGGATCACGACCCGGTGGGCCAGCTCGGCGGCCAGCTCCACGTCATGGGTGGCCAGGACGATCGCGTGGCCGCGGGCGGCGAGGTCCCGCAGGATCTCGATCAGGCGGGCCTTGGCGGCGTAGTCCAGACCCCGGGTCGGCTCGTCCAGGAGCAGCAGGGCGGGCCTGCCCGTGAGGACGAGCGCCAGGGCGAGGGCGAGGCGCTGGCCCTCGGAGAGGTCGCGGGGGTGCGTGTCGTCGGGGACGTCCGGGAGCAGGGCCGAGACCAGGGCGCGGCAGGTGCCGGGGGCGGCCCCCGCGTCCGCGTCGGCCGCCGTGCACTCGGCGCCGACCGTGTCGGCGTACAGCAGGTCGCGGGGTTCCTGCGGTACGAGGCCCACGCGGCGGACCATCTCGGCGGGCGGGGTGCGGTGCGGGAGCCTGCCGCCGACGCGGAGGTGGCCGGAGGCGGGCTCGACCGTGCCGACCAGCCGACCAAGTCCTCCAACGCCTCATCCGTACGCCCCGCATTCGGCGAACCGATCGGGATATCCGTACCCGCACCAAGCCGCGACAACAGCACCGC